>CAYSNS010000162.1:0-3920 GCA_964432395.1 uncultured Aquifex sp.
CACGTACAGGAGAACTTTTCCCCGTCGAATACAACCCTATACTCTCCGTAGGTTCTTTTCCTCTCGTCTTTCACGAGAGCCTCGACTTTACCGTCCTTTACGAAGAGCCGATGCACGTTCACCTGTCTGGACATTTTTATCGTGCCCCCGTCGGAGCATGATGCGGCTGCATACAGCTTTTGCATGACTTTTACCTCCCGGCGGAAGCGACGTCGCTTCCGCTCACTTTACCCGACGACCTTTCCTTCTTTTTCTCCTTGACGTTCTGGGATAGCTTTTATGGCTGTGGATGACTTCCGGTTTGTCCTCATCTTCCCACATCAGTGAATACTGGTAAAGGTAAGAGGATAGATAAACACCTTCTTGTTCGTGCCAGCTCCCTACAGCAAATATCTCCGGGCTGTTTTCGAGTATGACGGCGAGTCTGCTGGTATTTGTAGTATTAGTGGCAACTTCAGTCTTCAGAAACTCGCAGAAACCCTCAAAGTTGGGCTTCATCCTGGATATAACTTTCGCAAAGAACGAGGTGTCTGATTCGTTTTCTTCTATCATGTTTATGTCAAATACGCCGTTGTGGAAGAGCCATCCTCTTCCTTCTGCAAATTCTATCGGGAACGGGTGCGTCAGCTCGGGTATTCTGCCTCCGTGCGTAGCGAACCTGAAGTGAGCTATTAATCTCGTATCTTCTCTGTTGTGAGGCTCAATAGCTTTGAGAGCATCTTTTAGCTTCATAAAGCCTTTCTGAACTTCCCATTTATCTCCGTTCCACACGGCAAAGCCCATGCCGTGTGGGTTCTGATTCCAGGCAGCCCTGAGCAATTCCGCAGGTATAGTTTTGCCTTCGGGTTTGATGATTATTACGCACATACGACGCTTACCTCCTTGAGAGTTTTAAAAAGGAAGCACGAAATTTTTTCGTATCATGCTTCTAAAGCAACTGCGGTTTCGGCAGTGGTAACCAGTTTTGACTTAATTGCTTCAAGTATGTCGCTCCACACCTTTTCGGGTATGCCATTTTTCTTCCATTCATAGGGAATGCCGAACCTGAAAACCTTCTTGGCCGTGTTCTCCGATGGATGTTCTATCTCTTCGGTAAGCGACGTTTTCAAGCCCGCTGTTACCATGCCTCTTTCTCTTTTGAGGCTGTAAAAGCTTACGTATGGGTACGGAGCTTCAAGTTCTTCAAGCATCTTTTGTTCAAGCCAGTCAGCGAACCTACCACCTACTATGTAGCTTTCCACCTGCGGTAGGTCAGCAAAGAGGTACGGTTTGTCAACTTTCTCCCTGAGTTCCTCTATAAGGTCGCTCCAAAACTTGTAGTTGACTTTTACGTACCCCTTTTTCGTGAACTCTCTCATTATGTCGTATATGCCTACAAAGAATCTCTCTGCTAAATCGGGTATGGCGAGTATGACGGATGGAAATGCGCGATATTCAATGCCCCACGGCTGCCGCCTGTAATCAAATTCCCTTCCATAGCTACTCTCCAATCTCACGATTTGTTGAGGGAAAGGATCCTTATTTAGGATGTTAGCTATCTCAACAAGCGGTTTACACCACTGGGATATGTGCTCAGTCAGGATTGATGGACCGAAATGTATGTGCATACCGCAGGGGAAATCGGTTGTGTTCAAGTTGTATGAAATTCCCTCCTTGCGGAGTTCTTCGAGAAGGGCGTAGTGGTTCTCCAAAAGTTGGAGAGGGTCAGAACAGTGTTTTGGGCGCAGCTCTATTTGCAAATCAGACCCGTCCACTCCGATTGTTCCGTGTTCTGCATCCAGAAAATCAGGGTAGTTGCTCCAATCATAATCCAGAGAGCTATAAGCGCTCACTATCTTGTGGTCCTTTACCATTTCTATTTCCGTATCAGCCCCCATTGTTAGGGGTTCTTTTACAGTTACATAGATCTCCTTCTTGTCATCTTTAGGCTTGAGAAGCTCGGCGAAAGTTTTCATTATTCTGTCAAGGTCTTCTATGTGGGGACCCCATTTAGACATACTGTGGGACAAGTCCAGTGCCAACCCGAGGTTTCTTTCGGGGTAGTATTTGATGACAGGGAACTCTACTCCCTCAGGTGTTCTTGCTCTTATTTCTATAGGTGCGGGAAACGGTGTAAGCACTTCAATGCCGTCTAAAATCCCCTTTATGTTATCGGATATAAACCTCGAGCCGAATTCAACATCCACTCTGATTATATCTTTTACCGAATTATTCAACTCATCTGGAACGCCGAGAACTCTGGGGAATATATATAGCGAATCCTCTGTGGCCCTTAAATATTCGTGTGAATATATTCTGCTGAAGTATTTGTGAAGTTCGTACCTGGCCGTGAAGTGGGGGCAATCCTCATTCTGAGATATAGTGCTGTTGTTCTTGATACATCTGAACTCTTTCATGGTAACCCTCCTTTCGGTTTATCAGGCAGGCATCCGCCTGCCTTCACTTTAGAAACCCTTGATGTAGAAGCTTGATTTCTTCTCCAGGGCTTTCCTCTTTTTGTCCCTGAAGACCCTTGCCTTGCCCCTAGTAGTAAGGGCAAGCCTGCTGGCGGTTGCTTTTGCACAGTCGCAAGCCACTTCCGAGCCTCAAGTCTGAACACCTCTGGCGAGGTGCCCCGGGCTCGAGCCGGAGCTTCGGGGCTTTACCTTTCCAGAAGGTCTAAAACCTTCCAGGCCAAGCTCATGGCTTGAGCCCGAAGATCTCCTTCTTCATCCCAATCAGTCTCCACCGGGATAGGATTTAAACCCAGCCCGGCGAAGAACTGAATCCAGGAGGACGGATCCTGGCCCTTTCTATGAAGGACTAAAGGAATTGCTTTTCCCTGAACCTCGGCGGCTGCTTCAATAGCTGCCCTCACCAGAGTTTCGTTTTCTGATGAGGGTATACCCCCGAGGTCGCCTATGAGGATTTTAAAGTTTTTTACCAGAGTTTTAAGGCTCTGGCATTTGAATTGAATAAATGCGGGGGAGAAAAATTCCCCCGCTTCTTTTATCTTGTTTTTTATAGACCTGGCTAACTCCAAATTACCAGAGTCCCAGGTCCATATACCCTCCCCGTCAGGGGAGAGCCTCTCTAAAAAGAATTCATCCCCTTTCTGCTGGAGTGCGTAATATAACCCTCCAGCAAGGAGAGACTTACCGGCCTTTGGAAGGCCAGCTAGCAGAATTATTTTTTTCTTTTTCATATTACAACCCTCCTATAAACCCCGACAAGAGGTTTGTAGGAAGGCTCCCGCTGACGCAAGCGGGACGGCTCCGCGGGAACAGAAACCGTCCCGCCCCGACAGCCGCTTTACCCTCCCGCAGGAACTGCCGGGACTTCCTGCGGTCAAAGGGCCCCGACCGTTTTCCTGTAAGCCCGGACTCGCAGGCCGTCGGGACGCCCGCTCACCGTGGCCCACGCTACACCTGCCCCGCCCGGGCGCTTTTATAGGGCAGGTGCAGGCCCAGACCGTCAGTAGGTTACGTCAACGGTCTGAGCATCCTTCCCGTCCAGAGCCACTACATCCCCAACCTTGTAAGCCGGGGAGTGGGTCTGGACGACTACCCCGCCCCCTAGACGGGGGTCAAAGGTAGCCACCCCGGCGGCAGGGTGGAAGGTGTGAGCAAGTGCCGCGAACGCCCACACTGGCAGGCGCCCGCTGAGCACTACCAGGCCTTGAAGAGCCTGGTCACTCACGGCCTTCCTTACCCTGTCGCACAGGGCAGGAAGGTCGGCGGGACTAAGGATCCCGCCGTTCTGGGCCACGGTGATGTTAACCACCGTGATACCCATATATCTTCCTTATTTGCTTTTAAACTTTTCTTTGTATTTTTTATCTGCGAGGCGGGCGACAAGCGCCCGCCTTCATTTAAATAATGATTTTTCTTTCTTTTTTATTTCCTGATTAAATTTTCATGAGCAGGTGCAATATGTACAGG
>CAYSNS010000163.1:0-3902 GCA_964432395.1 uncultured Aquifex sp.
AGGGCATGAGAGAGGGCATGGTGGTCAAGACCGTATCAACCACCTACCTTGCGGATAGAATATGTAAAGCCTTCCGCATAGAGCTGAGAGAGGTTCCTGTAGGTTTTAAAAACATAAACGAGGTTATTCTCAAAGAGAAAGTCCTCTTTGGAGGTGAGGAGAGCGGAGGCTACGGTGTTCCCTCCTACCTGCCCGAAAGAGACGGGCTTATGTCCGCCCTGCTCATACTTGAGAGTTTATATCTTCTTGATAGACCCCTTTCAGGGGTGATAGAGGAAATCTTTAAGGAGTTTGGAGAGGCTCACTACAGGAGGGTTGACTTTCCTGCGGATGAGAAGATAAAGGCTAAGTTGAAAGAGCTTGTGAATAATCCACCTCAGAAGCTGGGTGCCAAGCCCGTGTCAGAGGTAATAACCATAGACGGACTCAAGCTAATTTTTGAAGATGATAGCTGGCTCCTATTTAGACCCTCTGGGACGGAACCGCTCATAAGAGTCTACGCTGAGGCGCCTACGCAAGAGGAGCTTGGAAGGATTTTAGAGGCGGGCATAGACTTACTGAAAGTATAATTTTAAACTCACGCTGTCAGGAGGTAAGCAAGTTGGCAAACATAGTTGTTACTCCTATGACCTTTGAGCCTGTTTACACCCAGTCCGCGGAGATAGTGGAAAGGAAGGGCGTAGGGCATCCCGATACCATATGCGACTCGCTGGCGGAGGAGCTCTCCGTTGAGCTCTCTAAACTCTACATGGAAGAGTTCGGAGCGGTTATGCACCACAATGTAGATAAGGCTCTTCTCGTGGGAGGTGTTGCGGACCCCAGATTCGGCGGAGGCGAGGTGATATCCCCCATAGAGATATACCTTGTGGGTAGGGCCATAAACCAGAAGGATAACAAACCCTTGCCCGTTGAAGAGCTTGCTATAGAGACCACCCGCAGGTGGATAAAAGAGAATATACGCAACCTTGACCCAGACAGGCACGTGATAATAAAGCCCAGAATAAAACCCGGAAGTAAGGACCTCGTTGAGCTGTTCATGAGATTTCAGGCCAAGGGAGAGGCCCCCCTTGCCAACGATACGTCTTTCGGAGTGGGTTATGCACCCCTTGACGACCTTGAGAGGGTGGTTTTCGAAACCGAACAATATCTAAACTCTCGGGATTTGAAGAGTAGACATCCAGAGGTGGGAGAGGACATAAAGGTCATGGGTGTGCGCATAGGTGACAGGATAAGGGTCACAGTTGCCTGTGCCTTTGTGGACAAGCACCTTGCAGGAATAGACGACTACCTGCAGAAAAAGGAGGAGCTAAGGAAAGAGGTTCTCTCGTTGACCTCACGGTTAACAAACAAGGATGTGGAGGTGTTCATAAATACAGCGGATAACCCTTCCGATGGGTCTGTTTATATAACTGTTACCGGGACGTCCGCGGAGCAGGGAGACGATGGACAGGTGGGAAGGGGTAACCGTGTGAACGGGCTTATAACTCCCTACAGACCTATGAGCCTTGAAGCTGCTGCGGGAAAGAACCCTGTATCCCATATAGGAAAGATATACAACGTGGTTGCGAACATAATTGCGGAGCGTGTGGTTAAAGAGGTTGAAGAGGTTGAAGAGGCATACTGCTACATAGTTTCCCAAATAGGCAAACCCATAAACGAGCCTCAAGTGTGTGACGTGAAGGTAAGAACACTTAAGGACATAAAGGGTATAGAGGAAGCTGTTAAGAAGGTAGCTATGGAAGAGCTTGAGGCCATGCCCAGAACGTGGGAAAGGTTTATGAATAAGGAGTTCTCGGTTGCTTGAAAATACTTTGCTTTCCTTGACATTAAAGCTATAACATTGTTATATTTTTGACTACATTTTTGGAGGCGCGCATGGGAGAATACGGGGCTCTTTTTGTCTTCGCTCTCATAGCGGTAACCATAGGCCTTGCGTTCGCCCTCCTGAACGATATCCTTGGAACCCGTAAGAAAGACCCCTTAGAAGACTATCCCTACGAGTGTGGGGTTCCCTTGTATGACAAGGAGGCGAGGGGAACCTTTAAGCAGGGTTACTACCTTTTGGGGCTTTTGCTCATACTCTTTGACATAGAGGCTGCCTATCTTTTCCCGTGGGCGGTAGTGTTCAGGGAGATAGGCCTCTACGGGCTTATAGAAGCTGCGCTGTTTATATTTATACTTGCTCTGGGATTTATTTACGCTTGGGCGAAAGGTGCGCTCAAGTGGCAAACCTGAAGGAGGTAATGAGTCATGGCTGCGATAAATTCTAACGGCTTTGTTACTACAACCGTTGACGAGCTTCTGAAGTGGGGCAGAAGGAATGCCCTCTGGCCCGTTACCATAGGGCTTGCCTGCTGTGCTATAGAGATGATGCACACCGCTGCATCGAGGTTTGACCTTGACAGGCTCGGCGTTATCTTCAGAGCATCTCCCAGGCAGGCGGACGTTCTCATAGTTGCGGGAACGGTGGTTAACAAGGTTGCTCCCATGCTAAAACTCATATGGGACCAGATGCCAGACCCCAAGTGGTGCATATCTATGGGAGGCTGTTCAAGTGCTGGAGGACCCTTCCCTACCTACTCTACCCTGCAGGGTATAGACAGGATAATTCCCGTTGATGTTTACGTCCCCGGATGTCCACCTACCCCGCAGGGGTTGATTTACGGAATACTACAGCTTCAAAGGAAGATAAAGGAGCAAGGCGTAACCAAGTATGACAAGGCTTTTGAGCAGTTCAGGAAGGATGTAGAAAAGGAGGGGCTCTTCGTTCCCCAGGAGATGACCGTCTAAGGAGAAGGTAATGCCTTGGATAAACAGAGCGACCATAGACAGGGTAAAGCAAGAATTCAAAGACAGTGTAAGCGTAGATATAGGAAAAAATGCGACCTCACTGGAGGTTTCCCTATCCGAGCTCAAAAGACTGCTGAGATACCTGAGAGATAAGGAAAGGTTCCTCCACTTTGTTGATATGACCTGTATGGACTTTCCCGACAACCCTAACCGCTTTAAGGGAGTTTACATCCTGTATAACCCCGATGAGAACGAGAGGGTAATAGTCAAAAGCTGGGCAAACAACGGCAAGCTTCCCACCGTGTCGGACATCTGGCCCGGTGCCAAGTGGGCTGAAAGAGAAGCCTACGATATGTTCGGTGTGGAGTTTGAAGGGCACGAGAACCTGCGCAGGATGTTCATGTGGGAAGGATACGAATACTTCCCTCTGAGAAAAGACTTTCCTTTAGAAGGAATTCCCGAGCAGGAACTTCCTTCTCTTACAGAGGTCTTGCACGGTAGGACTGACCCGCCTTCTCACGACTATGAGGTTCTCCATACTAAGGTTCCCACCCTTGAGGACTTGGAGAGAACGGAAAAGGCAAGGCTCAAGAAGAAGGCTCAGCTTGTTCTGAACTGGGGACCTCTGCACCCGGGAACTCACGGCACCATTTGGTTCCTCTTTGACCTTGAGGGAGAGTTCGTAGAGCAGAGCGACGTTATACTGGGACAGCTCCATCGGGGTATGGAGAAGCTCGCGGAGAACCTCTACTACTTCCAGTTTCTTCCCTATACAGACCGAATGGATTACATATCCGCCATATGCAACGAGCTATCTTACGTTACAGCGGTTGAAAAGCTCCTTGATATAGAAATCCCGGAAAAGGCACGCTACATAAGAACCATGTTCGCTGAGCTTCAGAGGATAAACTCCCACCTTCTGTGGCTCGGGACCGGTGCCCTTGACCTGGGAGCGCTTACGGTCTTCCTCTACTGCTTCAGGGAGAGGGAGAAGATAATGGACATTATAGAGGGCAATGCGGGTTACAGGCTTACAACCGCATTCCTGCGAATCGGCGGGGTTCACTACGACCTTGCTGAGGGAACCCTTGATGTAGTGAAGGCTTTTATCA
>CAYSNS010000164.1:0-1316 GCA_964432395.1 uncultured Aquifex sp.
CACGATAGCCTTTAAGAAATAAACCCTGTACTCTCCGGTAGCTACCCGTTGGGCTTTCTCGAGAGCTTCCAGAGCCTTTTCATACTCCTTCTGCTCCATATGCATATTGGCCTTGAGGAGCAGCATCTTTACGTTGGAGGGATTCAATCTCAATCCTTCTTCTATCAGTTCCTTAGCTTTTGCCAGTTCTCCTGCCGTTATATAGGCGTTAATTAGCCTCTCTATTATCCTCTGATTTGTAGGAACGGCTCTGTGTAGCTTCTCATATATCGGGAGAGCCTCCTCTACCTCGCCTGCCAGTTCAAGGGAAAGTGCGTAGGAAAAGGCTACGTTCAGGTCCTGGGGGTTACGGTGGTATAGCTCCTCAAGTAGCACTTTGGCTTTCTCTACCTCTCCCAGCTGGAGCATAGCTACCGCAAGCTGGTGTTTATACTGGGAGTTTTCGGGCTCTAACCTGAGGAGTTTCTGATACAGCTCCTTCGCTTCCTGAACCCTGCCGGTTGCCATATAGAGCTGTGCGAGTTTTTCCAGGGCTACCTTATTGTTGGGAGAGCTTGCAAGTATGCTCTTATAGAGTTCCTCCGCCTTTGAGAAGTCCTGCTTGCTTTCGTATATTCTTCCTAAGGTAACAAAAGCAGCTTCAAAGGAGCTCCTTATCTCGAGAGCCTTTTGCAGATACTCTATAGCTTTTTCTACCGCTCCTTCCTGAAGATACAGTTGTCCAAGGAGGTAGTAGGGGAAAGGGTTCTGAGGGTTAAGCTCTGTGAACTTTTTCAGCACTTTTTTTGCCTTCTGCAGGTCCCTTCGCTTTATGTATTCGTCCGCCAGGAACACGAGTATGTCCTTCCTGTTGGGAAACCTGGTGTGGGCTTCCTCAAGCACTTCCAAGGCTTTGACCTTATTACCTTTCAGCTTGTAGATGCTATAAAGAGCAAGAAAAGGCTCTTCCCTATCAGGATACTTTCTCCTGAATTTAAGGGCTATCTTAAGAGCCTTCTCTACATTACCGAGAGACATCTCTAAGCGTATGGTGTCTGTGTAAAGGGAAGGTGTCGGCTTAATTGCAATTGCCCTCAGACAGTATCTTTCCGCTTCTCGTGGTTGGAGAGACAGATACCTGCACATGAGGTAATCGTAGTAATAGTTTCCAAAAACCGTGCTTACCAATAAGAGGAACAGCGGAATAAAGATCTTCATCCTCTAACCTTCCTTGTATATGAGTATAGGAATATCTACCTTTCTGAAAACCTCCGTGGAAGTGCTACCGAGTATTACCCTCTTCAGGCCGGAAAGGCCTTTACTTCCCATTATTACCA
>CAYSNS010000164.1:1416-3900 GCA_964432395.1 uncultured Aquifex sp.
TCCGCTGTCTTGGAAAAGTCGTAGGCTATCAGAACCTCACGGGTAAAGGAGGGCTCAGAACCCTTTATAACGAGCATGGGCTTTTTGCCGTGTTTTACCACTTTTTCCGCTGTAGAGCCTACGAGAATCTTCTCCACGAGTCCCTTTTTGTGGCTACCCATGAGCATCAGCTCAGGGTTTTCCCTCTCCTCCATCTCAAGTATCAGGTCCCTGGGGTCTCCCACATCAACCAGTGTCTTCACAGGGACAGGCTCTAAAAACTTTGCGAGGGCGTGCAACTTCTCTTGAGCCTCTTTTCGCTTGGACTCTTCTATTTCCTGAAGAACTTTTACGTCTATAACGTCAACGGTCAGGCTCTCTGGATAGGGTATGTATATGGAAGGGGAAACCGCATGGAAGAGCACAACTTCCCCCTTGTGCGCTTGAGCTATGCTTTTGGCAACTCTCAAGGAAGCGTTTGTAATCTCTGAAAAATCAACGGGGACAAAAACTTTCAACCACGTCCTCCAGGAAGGGTTGTATAAGGCCGTTGGATGCAACTATATCAAGTTTGGAGTCATACCTGAGCACCTTATAAACTCCTCCCGCTTCTTTTAGTATAACAATTCCCGCATTTATATCCCACGGGTGGAGTTCAAACTCAACAAGCCCCTCAAATATACCCTCCGCCACAAAGCACAGGTCAACCGCAGCAGCACCCGGTCTTCTCATTGCAGCGACCTTGTCAAATATGGTTCTGAATATATTCCAGTAGACCTCAAGGTCCCGTCTGGCTCTTGAGGGAAAGCCGTAGGCTACTACGGAATACTTTATCCCCGAAGTGGGGCTTACCCTTATGGGTCTTCCGTTCTTATAGGCTCCCAGCCCTTCTCCTGCCCAGTACAGAGTATCGAAAGCGGGTAGATAAACAGCTCCCACTATAGGTTTTCCCTTGTGTAAAAGCCCTACAGAGACTCCGAATATGGGAAATCCCGCTATGTAGTTCTTCGTCCCATCAAGAGGGTCTATATACCATACAAAGTCTCCTTCCTCTTCACCTCCTCCTTCCTCGCCTACAACCTTGTGCCCGGGAAACTTCTTCTCAAGGAAGTCCCTTATGCGCTCCTCGGAGGTTTTGTCTACATAGCTTACAAAGTCTTTCTCGCCTTTTTCTTCTATGTTCTCTTCCTTGACCTTACGGAAGTTTTCCTTAAGAACTATACCCCCTATCAGCGACGCTTCCTTAGCACCTTGAACGAAAGCCTCTATGTTCATACTCACTCCTTGTCGTCAAGCACCTCTAAGCAAGGCAGGGACTTACCCTCCAGAAGTTCTAAGAAGGCTCCTCCTCCGGTTGAAACGAAGTCTATTGCACTGTAAACACCCGCTTTGTGTATGGCATGGTCCGTGTCTCCGCCTCCCGCAATAGTCAGAGCGGAGGACTGAGCGATAAGTTTTGCGGTCTCGAAGGTTCCGCTCTTGAATCGGTCAAGCTCGAACACGCCCATGGGTCCGTTCCAGACTATCGTCTGAGCGTCCGCTACTATCTCTTCTAAGAGCTGAACCGACACAGGCCCTATATCGAGCCCCTTCCACCCATCGGGTATCTCCTGCCATGGCACCACACGCGTAGGGGTGTTATCTGAAACCTCCTGGCCTATTACGAAGTCTACCGGTAGGTAAAGCTTTACCTCCAGCTTCTTGGCTATTTCAAGAATGTCAAGGGCTGTAGGCATGAGCTCGTCCTCAACAAGGGAACTTCCCACCCCGTAGCCCATAGCCTTGATGAAGGTAAAAGCCATGGCTCCGCCGATGAAGAGCTTATCCACCCTCTTGAGCAGGTTTTTTATTATTCCCAGCTTGGTAGAAACCTTAGCACCCCCTAAGATGGCTACCACGGGCCTCTGGGGGTTAACCATAGCCTTCTCAAAGTAGTTAATCTCCTTCTCCAAGAGAAAACCCATAACCGCAGGTTTTAAATACTTGGGAACCAGATATACAGATGAGTGCTTTCTGTGACACGTTCCAAAGGCATCGCTTACGTACACCTCCCCGAGGCTCGCAAGTTCTTTTGCAAAGGCCTCATCTCCTTCGCTTTCCCCTTTATGGAATCTTAAATTCTCTAAAAGAAGAACTTCTCCTTCTTTGAGATTATCTACCATATATTTGACTTCACTCCCTACACAGTCCGGAGCCATTTTTACCTCTCTGTCTATGAATCTTGAAAGCCTTTTGGCTACAGGAGAGAGTGAGTATTTCGGGTCTTTACCTTTTGGCCTACCAAGATGGGACATAAGAACTATCTTCGCCTTGCTATCGAGCAGGTATTCCACGGTGGGGAGGCTTGCCCTTATTCTTGTATCGTCAACTATATTTCCCTGCTCGTCTATGGGAACATTGAAGTCTACCCTGACGAGGACCCTCTTTCCCCTGACATCAATGTCCCTGAGACTCTTTTTACGGGGCATGGGGAAATTCTACCATAAGGATATTAGCTTACACTTA
>CAYSNS010000165.1:0-3842 GCA_964432395.1 uncultured Aquifex sp.
ACTTCATAGACAGCAAGCCTATAAAGGTCTGTGAGAATATCAGGATACCGAGGGCAAAGGTTTTGAAAGGAGAAGAGTATAGGGGATACATACCCGGTAAGAGGGAGTACTTCTTCGGATTTAAGCTACACGCTCTTATTGATGATAGGGGATTGATCAGAGAGGTTCACTTGCTTGAGGGTAGATTGCACGACCTTGAAGGATTGGCTGTTATGAGCTTTTGGGGAGTGAGAGGTCATGGAATTATAGGGGATAGAGCGTATGTTAACTACAGTTTTGAGGATGAGCTGGCAAATGAAGGTATATGTTTAAATCCTGTGAGGAGGGTTGGGGAGAGCAGGTATGAGGGGGAGTGGATTGAGTACTTCAAAAGGCATGTCAGAAGGCTGATAGAGAGTGTCTTCAGTGTGATTTACAGGTTCTTAGGGTTGAGACCTTATGCACCTACTAAGGAGGGTATTGTTCTCAAGGTCTTCCTGTCTGTTCTTGCTTTTAATCTCTATAGAAGTTTTAGGCTGGGGTTGTGGTCATGACCTGTAGGTAGCAACTCGGGTTAAAATATCCCAGTTCTCCTGCGGGAGGTATAGAATGGAAGAACTCAGGGATTTTAATCCTTATCTAAGCTTTGAGGAAGGGGAGCTCCATCTGGAAGGCGTATCTTTAAAAAAGCTCGCTCAGGAGTTCGGAACCCCCCTTTACGTATACAGCGCATCATACATAAGGGATAAGATAAGGGCCTACATGAGTGCCTTTCCCGGTTCTCTGATATGCTATGCGGTTAAGGCCAACTTCAATCCGGAGGTCATAAAGGTAGCGGGCCAAGAGGGCGCGGGAGCGGACATAGTCTCCGGCGGGGAGCTCTTGGCATCACTGAAGGCGGGTATTGAACCGGGGAAGATAGTCTACGCAGGAGTGGGCAAGACCATACAAGAGCTGGAGATGGCCATAGAGAAGGAAATTCTAATGTTCAACGTAGAATCACGCGACGAGCTTTACCTTCTAAATGACATAGCGGGGAAGCTTCGCAAAAAGGCGAGAATAGCCATAAGGGTAAACCCCGATGTGGACCCAAAGACCCATCCTTACATATCCACAGGCATGAAAAAGAGCAAGTTCGGGGTAAATTTTGAAACAGCCAGGGAAGAGTACAAACTCGCAAGGGAGCTCAAGAACCTGGAGGTTATAGGTATCCACTGTCATATAGGGTCTCAACTTCTGGACGTGTCCCCTTACAGGGAGGCTGTAGAAAAGGCAGTAAGTCTATACAAAGAGCTCGTTGATGAGGGTTTCGAGATTAAGTATATAGACATAGGAGGTGGGCTCGGGATAAAGTATGGGCCCGAGGACAGAGCACCCTCACCTCAGGAGCTCGCAGGAGTAGTTCTGCCCCGGCTCGGAAAGGTGGACGCACAGCTTATTCTTGAGCCCGGCAGGTCGGTTACGGGAAATGCGGGAGTGCTTCTCTCCCAGGTTCAGTTTCTAAAAGATAAGGAAGTAAAACACTTCATCATAGTCGATGCGGGCATGAACGACCTTGTCAGACCCGCTATATACGACGCCTACCACCACATAGTTCCCGTAGAGAGCAAGAGCGATGAGCACATAATAGCGGATATAGTGGGACCAATATGTGAGACTGGAGACTTTTTAGCAAGAGACAGAAGGATAGAAAAACTGAAAAGGGGAGATTACATAGCGGTCCTGTCCGCAGGAGCCTATGGTTTTGCGATGGCTTCTCACTACAATGTAAGACCCAGACCTGCGGAAGTCCTTGTGGAGAATGGCTCTTACAGGCTTATAAGGAAGCGCGAGAGCTATGAATACATACTTAATCCTACTTGATAAATATTATTGAAAAATAATCCTATCCTGATATATTATTAGCCATGATGACTAAGGAAAGTATGCTTGAAGGTTTTATAGAAAAGTGCAGAGAAGCGGGACTGAAAATAACTCCCCAGCGGGTAGCGGTATACGAGATACTTCTCAGCTCTCCAAACCATCCCACCGTTGAGGAGATATACGAGGAGGTCAAGAAGAAGTATCCTTTCGTATCCTTAGCTACCGTCTACAGGACAGTTGAGACCCTTGAACAGATGGGTCTTGCCAAGAAGGTTTGCTACTGGGGAAGCTCCGCAAGATACGATGCTAACACCGAAGAGCACCACCACCTCATATGCGTCAAGTGCGGAGCCATAAGGGACATATACATGGACAAAGACCTTGACATACCTAAAGAGCTACAAGGCTTTAAAACCGAAGGTTACTCGGTAAACATATACGGACTGTGTCCCGACTGCAGGGAGAAAGCTCAAGCTTCCTCGTAAACCCCTAAGGCTTTGAATTTTTCCATCCGCTCCCGCAACAGGGTATTCCTGTCTTTTGAGCAAAGTTCCTTCAAACATATCCTTATATAGTGCGCAACAAGCCTGGCACTCCTAACATAATCCCAATGGGCACTGCCCAAAGGTTCCCTTATGACACAGTCTATGACCCCGAGCTCGTAAAGTTCCCATGCGGTCAGCTTCAGAGCCTTGGCGGATTCCTTCACCTTACTCTGGTCCTTCCAAAGGATGGCAGCGCACCCTTCCGGAGATATAACCGAATAGTAAGCGTTTTCCATAACACACACCCTGTCCGCAACGCCAAGGGCAAGGGCACCCCCACTACCTCCTTCTCCTATTACAATCGCAACAGTTGGAACCTCCAAGTATCCCATCGTAAGCATGCTCTGAGCTATAGCTTCCGACTGTCCCCTTTCTTCCGCCCCTATACCCGGGTAAGCCCCAGGTGTGTCTATTAGGGTTATAACGGGTATTCTATATCTTTCCGCCAGCTTCATAATCCGGACCGCCTTGCGGTATCCTTCGGGATGGGGCATGCCAAAGTTCCTCTCTTTACGCTCCTTAACGTTCTTCCCTTTTTCCTGTCCGATAATGCACACAGGCATACCTCTAAAGCGTGCAAAACCTGCGATTATAGCTCTATCGTCTCCAAAATGCCTGTCCCCATGGAGCTCTACAAAGTCCTTAAATATCAGCTTTATGTAGTCCGATGCTTGGGGTCTTTTAGGATGTCTTGCCAGCTGGACCCGCTCCCAGGAAGAAAGGTTCGAATAGGTTTTTTTTGCCCTCGTCCTGAACTCTCTTTGAAGCTCTCTGAGTTCCTTCTCTACCTCCCTGTTGCCGACTCTGTATAGAGCCTTCAGGTTGTCAATCTTTTCCTTAAGCTCGTAGAGCTTCTCCTCAAACTTTAAACGCATACTAATATTTCTACCTGAAGCACCGTTAATTATACATTATGAGAAAAAGAGTAAGTGCTATTGAGTTAACTATTGTCAAGTTTTATAAGTGGATATATATTAAGCAAATGAAGGAGGATTAGAAAATGGAGTATACGGAAAAGGAAGCGGAACGCCTATTTGAAGAGGCTTACAACCTTCACATGATGGGAGAGATAGACAAAGCTATAGAACTTTACAAGCAGTCTATAGATATAAAACCCACCGCAAAAGCCTATACCTTCCTGGGATGGGCACACAGTATGAAGAAAGAATACGATAAGGCCATAGAGTATTGTAAGAAAGCTATAGAACTTGACCCAGACTTCGGTAACCCCTACAACGATATAGGTGCCTACCTTATAGAGATGGGTAAGTTCGAAGAGGCAATACCATGGCTCAAGCGTGCCATAGTGGCCAAAAATTACGAACCGAGGCACTTTCCTCACATGAACCTTGCAAGAGCTTACATGGCCATGGGTAGGCTATTTGACGCCCTTGAAGAAGCCAACAAAGCTATAGAGATAGCACCCGACTACAAACCCGCTCATATCATAAGACA
>CAYSNS010000166.1:0-3825 GCA_964432395.1 uncultured Aquifex sp.
ATGGTATATGCATGCTGTTGGTGGTGAGCATAAAGAGATACATCTGAATATTGCCATAACCTCCGTAGCTGTGGGACTGACCGGTATACTCTTTGCATACCTTATATTCGTCCGAAGAGTGGTATCTCCGGAGGGGACTTACGCCCTGCTTAAGCCTTTGCATAAGACGTTTAAAGAACAGTTCTTTACGGAGAAGATATATCACGTGGGGATAGCTAAAGGTTACATGCTCCTTTCAAGGGTAGCTTACCTAACGGGTGACAAGTTCCTTATAGATGGCTCTATTAACACCGGCTACAGGGCTTTCTTCCGAATGGCAAAGGAGGTATGGAAGGCTTTTGACATAAAGTCAATAGACATATTTATACACTGGCTTGCCCTGAGTATGTTCAGGTCCGGCGGAGTGCTCAGAAACATCCAAACGGGCTTGCTTAACAACTATGTTCTTTTCCTGCTTATAGGTGTGATTCTTATACTGGGCATAATGCTCTACGCTCTTGATAGGCTGAAGGGGTAAGGTGTGATGGAGAAGATTGCGGGAAGCTTTCCCTTTATAAGTGTGTCTATGCTTGTGCCCTTTGTAAGTGCGCTCCTGTTACTGCTGTTTCGTGACAACCTGGTAAAGGCCATATCTCTTGTCGGAGCAGGCCTAACCTTCTTGCTTTCTCTTGTTGTTCTCTTCCTGTTTGATTACTCGAAGACTGAAGCAGTCCAGTTCTACGAGGAGTATGTGATTCTTGAGGAGCTGAATGTAAAGCTCTCTCTGGGTCTGGATGGGCTTTCTCTTCTCATGTATTTCCTTACGACGTTAGTTTCCTTGGTGGCCATAGTTTGGTCTGTCAGGGACAAACAGATAAACTTTAGGCTCAAGGAATACTATATAGCCTTTTTACTTACCGAGAGCTTCCTTGTAGGGGTTTTTGCGAGCTTTGACCTGCTGGTGTTCTATGTGTTTTACGAGCTGACCCTTATCCCTATGCTCTTTGCCATAGGTGTATGGGGTTATAAGCTCAGGCTCTACTCCGCTTACAAGTTCTTTATATACATATTCGTATCTTCGTTGTTTCTACTGCTGGGAATAGCGACCGTTTCGGTAGTCCACTACCACAACTTCGGAAGCTTTTCCTTCAGCTACTTTGACCTTATGAAGAACACTTATCCTCTGGGATTGGAGGTATTTATCTTCCTCCTATTCTTTATAGCCTTTGCGGTAAAAACGCCCCTTGTTCCCTTCCACACCTGGCTTCCCGATGCTCACGGAGAAGCTCCCACCGCGGGTTCGGTAGTGCTCGCAGCTGTCCTGCTCAAGATGGGAACCTATGCATTGCTCAGGTTCAATGTAGGACTCTTCCCAGAGGCAACTATAAAGCTCATGCCCTACATGGTTGCCATAGGGATAATCACGATAATATACGCCTCTTGGATGACGATAGTCCAGAACAACATAAAGAGGTTCGTTGCTTACTCTTCGGTGTCGCACATGGGTTTTGTAGTCACAGCTATGTTCCTGCTCAATATGGAGGGGCTCAGGGCTTCGGTCATTGAGATGTTTGCTCACGGTATGACCAGCGCAAGCCTCTTTATGATTGCGGGATTTATATACAGCAGGCTTCACACGTTCAATATGGAAAACCTGCGGGGCTCGGTTAAGTTCATGCCTGTATTTGCGGTCATCGTAGCTGTGACCGGCTTTGCAGCCATGGGGCTTCCGGGAGGTTCATCCTTCTGGGGCAAGTTCCTTACCGTTGTATCCGCCAAAGAGTATTCCTACTCACTTGCCCTGCTGGTCATAGCGGGAGGTTTCTTCAGCGCAGCTTACGTTCTCTACATGCTCAAGACTCTCTTTCTGGATGTTAGGGAAGAGAGCATACTTATTCACTTCTCAGATATAAGGGGGTTCAAGCTTGCCTCCTTTATCATGGTTGTTGTTCCCATAATACTTGTGGGCCTTTTCCCTCATATATTCTTTAACATGTTTGAAGGCTCGATAGAAAACATACTGAAAAATCTACTGGGGCTAAAGTGAGGAGATGGAGATGACAATAGAGGAGTTAATAGGAACCTTACAGCTTCCTAAGCTCGGGCTGTTTTTGCCAGAGCTCATAGTTTTGATTACCGCTTTTGTCGTCTTTACCTTAGACCTGGTTCTATCCTCACACCTCAAGCGTAAGGTTCTTCCCTCGCTCAGTGCGATAGGATACATACTGGCTTTGCTTTCCCTGGTTGTTTCCGCCCAGAATTACGGGGATACCTTTTATAACTCCTTCACTAACGATGCATTGGCAGTTCTTGTAAAAGCTTTTGAGCTCATAATAGCTCTGACGGTTCTGGCCTTTTCTCACAGATACTTCCTTGCGAAAGCCTCTTTTTATGGAGAGTTTTACTATATCCTCGCTTTTACGCTTCTGGGCTCTATGATTCTTGTCTCTTCTTACAACCTCATAATCATTTACGTTTCCCTTGAGCTCGTATCAATAGGTTTCTACATACTGACCGCTCTTTTGAGGGGTTCCTTCATATCCAAAGAGGGAGCTTTTAAGTATCTAATACTGGGAGGTCTCAGCATAGCGCTTGCCTCCTACGGTGCGGTCTTCATGTATGTGTATGCGGGTTCAATAGACCTGAGGGAGATACTCAGGTATGAGGGAGGGGACTACCACTATTTAATACTCGGACTTGTCTTCTTCCTCATAGGCTTTGCTATAAAGATAGGTGCGGTTCCTTTCCACTTCTGGCTTCCTGACGCTTACCAAGGTGCTCCCACACCCGTTACCGCCTTTATGGCTTCCGTGGGAAAGCTCGCCTTCTTCATTCCTGTTGTCAGGATAATGCCTCTTATACAGGAGAAGTTCTCCCTTGCATGGATGCTCACTGTCGGGGTAATAGCTGCGGTTACCATGCTCTACGGCAACCTGGTAGCGCTTGCCCAGAAGGATATAAAGAGGCTCCTTGCCTACTCCTCAATAGCCCATTCGGGATACATCCTTGCTGCTGTTGCAGTTACGCAAGTCATAGGGCTCAAGGCGGTAATATACTTCCTCGTGGTCTATACGGTCATGTCCGCAGGCTCGTTCTTCGTGGTAGCTCTTCTTGAGCGTTCTGAGTCATGGAACAACGAGATAAGAGAGTTCTCTGGTTTAAGGTTCAGTGTTCCTTATATTGCCTTTTCCTTTATGGTTTACATGTTTGCTCTCCTTGGAGTCCCTCCTACTGTAGGATTTGTGGGCAAAACGCTGGTCTTTATGGCCCTTTCCTTTGACGGACTGTGGTGGCTTGCTTTCATAATGATTATATCTACAGCTATATCGACAGGCTACTATGTGAGGCTTGTGGTTCTAATGTATATGAAGGACAAAGAGAAAGATGTTTCTGTTCCTCACAGAAGTTATGGAGAAGTGGTTTCCTTGGCGTTTCTGACCTTGCTGACTGTAGCCCTGGCGGTGTTCCCGGGCGTGGTGTGGAACTTACTAAGCCCTGGTGCGGAAAATCTCTTTGCGAGGTGAAAGGGATGGAATACATAGGGTTTTTGCTTTTCTTCGTGATAATGGTCGGCATAGCGGTTGTGATGATATCCCTCAACTGGCTCTTCGGTCCCAAAACACCCCAGGAGTATGAGGACTACCCCTACGAGTGCGGTGTTCCCCTATACGACGAAAACGCTCAGACCACATTCCACCAAGGATACTATCTGCTTGGACTCTTGCTCCTCCTCTTTGACATAGAGGCTGCGTTTCTCTTTCCCTGGACTGTTGTTTATAGATGGCTGGGGGTCTTCGGCTTCATAGAGATGTTCCTCTTTATCCTCATACTCACCTACGGACTCCT
>CAYSNS010000167.1:0-3822 GCA_964432395.1 uncultured Aquifex sp.
GCGCCCCTTACGGGGAACCTCCCACGTCCCCCTGCCTGCCCGCAGAGGGAGAGCTCTTTCCTGGATTTGCTCAGGGAGGCGGGCTGTTAGCCCCGCTACGGACTGCACTTGTGTGAGATTGCACAGCGACCCATAAAGGGAACACCGCAGTAACAGGGTTCCTTCCTTTGGTGACCTTGCTACCGTCCCACGCTCACGCAGTCCGTTTCTTTGCACGCTTTTCACTCATTTTGCACATTATACCTTAACTGTTGCTAACCTCCTTTTGTATCATCTCCTGCGCTCTTTCAGCCACTCCTCAAAAGACTTTTCCTGGCGTATGCTTTCAAGAATTTCTCTTTCTAAGGGTGTCAAATCAGGTGGAATAGACTCAGGGCGTTTTTCTAAGGTATTGTTTATCCTCTGCCAGAGCTTCCACAGCTCTATTAGTTTGTGGTTTCCAGAAAGCAGGACCGACGGCACCTCCATACCTTCGTATACCGCAGGTCTGGTATAGACGGGATAGCCGAGCCAGCGGTTGGTATAGGAGTCTTCCTCAAGACTCCTGGGCTCTTGCAGGACACCCGGAAGGAGTCTCGCAACACCCTCAACTATGCTCAGGGCAACCAGCTCTCCCCCGCTGAGGATGAAATCTCCCATAGAGACTTCCTCATCTACGAGGCTCTTGACCCGCTCGTCCACACCCTCGTAACGACCGCATATAATCATGAGCTTGTTCTTGTGCGATAGCTCCCTCAGGTAGTCTTGGTCTATCCTCCGTCCCCAAGGTTCTGTAATTAAGACGAAAGGCTTACCGTGCTTGCGTACTATGCTTCTATAAGCGGAGAATACGGGCTCGGGCTTTATGACCATTCCCGGGAGACCGCCGTAGGCGGTATCGTCTACCTGGCCTTTCGGTGCGTGCTCTCTCAGGTCAACGGCTTCTACTTTGATGGCTCCCTTGGTCAGCGCCTGCTTAACTATACCGAACTTCGTATAACACTCCACAAGCTTGGGGAAGATAGTGAGTATGTAAAACTCTACCATCAGGGATTCAGAAAGCTCTTTACCAGCTCTTGTGCTCTCTTTTCGGAGAACTTGTAGTAGGTCTCTATGGTAGTCTTTATGTTCGAGTGACCTGCAAACTCCTTTACTACCTCTACGGGAAATCCGCTGTTTACAAGATTCGTTATGTAGGTGTGTCTGAAGCTGTGAACGCTGAAAGGTATACCCAGCCTTTTGGAAAGTCTATCGGTATATACCTGAAGGACTCCCCTCTTCACCCTGAAGTTTTCCTCGTAGTTTTCAATCCACCTGAGTAGCCTATCGGTTACCCTGTAGGTCTCTTCGCGGTCCGAAGCAAGAACGGGTGTGAGCCTACCCTTGTTTCTCTTAGTCATATGAGGCTCCAGCCTTATCCAGAGGATACCGCTTTTGTCCAAGTAAAAGTTATCCCTCTTGAGCTTTTCAAACTCTCCCAGCCTTATACCGCTATACAGGAACAGGGAGTATATCTTCTCGTATCTCTTTCCCCTCACAGCGCCGAATATTCTGTCCACCTCTTCCTTTGTGAGGGCTTTAGGATATACGGGTTTTTTCTTGGTGTTAAGCTCCTCCCTTAGCTCCTCTATAGCCTGCTCTATATCCGTGAATCTATCTCTGTCTATATATTCCCTTCTGAGAAGGAACTTAAAGAAATGCTTAAGGGCTGAAAGATTTGCAAGCATTGAGGAAGCGCCAAGATGGGAAGAGTCCGCATACTTAAATATTTGAGCGGATGATACGTTTAGAAGTGCCCTTTCATCGCTTATTTCGGAAGCGTTTATAAAGTTTATAACGTGTCTGAGGTAAGCCTGCGTTGTTCTCTCGCTCTTGGTTCTGGCAAGACTGCGTCTCCAGAGCTCCAAAACCTCCATGGAATTCATGATAATAGAATAATCTCCAATATGAAAGTTATAGCGGTAGTGGGCTACCATAACAGCGGAAAGACTACCCTTATAGAGAGTTTGGTAAAGAGGCTCAAAAGCAAAGGTCTAAAGGTAGGATACATAAAGCATGACCCTAAAGGACACGGCGTGACCGATAAGAAGGGCTCTGACACCGACAGGTTATTCCGCATTGCGGATAGGGTTGCCCTGTGCTCACCAGGTAAGCTGACCCTGTGGGACAAGAGAGAAGATAACCCGCTGGATATACTGAAGGAGTTCTTTCCCGACTTTGATGTGGTCATACTTGAGGGTTTTAAAAGCTTTACGGGGATACCAAAGGTGGCAGTGGGCGATGTGGAAGCACAAGGGGTAGTTTTAAGGGTTGAAGGCCCCAAAGACGTAGAGCATATTGTAGAATTGTTGGAAAACATGGAGGAAAACCTATGAGCATGAAATGCCTGGAACACAGAGAGCTGTGTCCATTTTGCCACAGAATAGCACTCAGGGTGTGCGAGTATTCTGAGCCTTATCCAAGGGTGGAGGCAACCTGTGAGTGCTGTGGATACAGGTCTTACGACATACCCATGTCACTGGACAAGGAAACCTTTTACGGAATCCTTGACAAGCTCTCCCGCAAAGAGATAGGAGAGATATGCATAGACGACAGATGCGGTTCAAGAGATATAATAAAGCTCCTGCAGGAAGGGAGGTATACCGAATACAGATGTCTTGAGTGCGGTGCGGAGTGGAACAGCGATGAGGTTCTGAGAGCTATAAGGAAGGTAAAGTCGGTGCAGAAGTATATAAATGACACCTCAAAGCTTATCCAGGTTATAAAAGCTCAGGAGGGTGAGTGCCCCCTCTGCGGTTGGGATATCGGACACCTGCACGAGGGCTACGCTGTGGAAATTAGGTGCCCGGTGTGCGGATACCACAACGAGTTCAGAGAAGAGTTTCCCGAAAAGGAACCTCCTCCCGAGGTATGCTCCCAGTATCCCAAATCAGAGGAAGTAGGATGAAGACACCCTTTCAAGAACTCCAGCGCTTTATGAACTGGAAAGACAGATTTATAAGGGACTACGAGAAGATAGAAGGCTCTGACCTTGAGCTGATAAGGGAGGAAGTAAAGGAGCTGCTTGGAGAAGAACCGGACGAACGGCTTTTGAAGGCGGTCCGTTCTATGTATGTGGGCGGTATGGAGCGCAGGGTGGAGGACCCGGAGATAAGAAGGTGGACCAACTGGGCAGCGGTTAAAACCTACAAAACCTTCAACCGATTCCCCATACTCACCGAGCCCGAGCTGGCCTTTGTGTTCTACGCTATAGGCAAGCTCTTTGTTCCCCTGCTTATGCATGAGAGAGGAGTAAAGTCCCAAGCCTTCAAAAAGCTGTCTCCGGAAGAGCAGGAAGAGGCGGTATTTGAAGAGTTAGACACCATATGGGAGACCCAGCTGACCCTTATACTCCAAGCGCTTCAGTTCCTGGACCTGAAATCTATAACGAAGTGAGCACCCACCTTTGAAGGTAGAGCCCTTATCTCCCAGCCATGGTCTTCAACTATCTTTTTAACTACCGCCATGCCTATACCCATACCCTTGGGGTTGTTTGAGTAGTAAGGTATGAATACAGAGCTCAGCTCCTGTGCGGACAGCCCCCTGCCGTCGTCCCTGTAATCGAGCCTATCCTCACTTATGTTTATACTTATCTGTCGTGCCCCCCACTCTATGCTGTTGTTTATAAGGTTGTAGAACATCTCCTTTAGCAGGGAAGGGTCCGCCAGAAGTTCTTTATCTCCTTCCACTTCAACCTTTATTCCCGCGGAGGAATAGAGCTTTATTACCTCCTCTATCAAGCTCCTTAGACTTATCTTTTCCTTGCGTGGCTTTCTCTCCGGTGTGAGGTGTTTAAACTGGTTT
>CAYSNS010000168.1:0-3811 GCA_964432395.1 uncultured Aquifex sp.
GCCGGTAGAACGTATGAGCTGGTTTACGATGACCCTTTCGCTACCGTTTATTATGAAGGAACCCCACTCGGTCATAAGAGGAACGTTCCCGAAATAAACCTTCTTGGGAGATGTTTCCCTCTCTCCCTCTTTGGTTTTTACCCTTAGCTTGAACATAACTCTAAGGGGTGCTTCATAGGTCATACCCTTTATCTTGCACTCGTCGGGGGTATACTTTTCCTTGTATATGAGCTTGCCTCCGCACTTGGGGCAATCAACGTTCCATCCGCCGAGGAAGTCGGAGGTAGGTTTGTATCCGCACGAGTTGCACTCCCAGTCACCTATTTCATAGCCCAAGTATTCCATATGTATGTTTCCGTCCGGGTCTACGAAGGGAAAGGACGTTCTGAATATATACTCAAGGCCTGTGTTCTCTCTCTCGTAAGGTGCTTTCTTCAGCTGTATGAAGCTTTCATAGGAGCTTTTGGGCACGCTCAGCAGGTAGGGAGGTTCAAGAATTTCGTTTCTCCTACCGAAGAACTTCCTCGGAAGAGCAACATTTTTCATAGTCTTCACCCCTCAGATGATTTGGCGGTAAGCTTTACATTTTAACACAATAGATAAAAAGGCAGAATATGGCACCCCGTAGCGGGATGCCCAAGTTCTTAAGCTTGTAAGTTGTTCTCCTTCCACTACTGTTACTTGAGCTCTACCTCTGCTCCCGCTTCCTCAAGTTTGGACTTTATCTGCTCCGCTTCTTCTTTGGATACACCCTCTTTTACAGGCTTGGGTGCGTTATCAACCAGCTCTTTGGCCTCCTTCAAGCCCAGACCGGTTATTTCCCTGACCACCTTTATGACCTGAATCTTGTTACCGCCGGGTGACTTGAGAATGACGTCAAACTCGGTTTTTTCCTCCGCGGGTGCTCCCGCTCCTGCCGCTACTCCTCCTGCAGCGGGTGCTGCCGCCACCATGGCGGATGCGGAGACTCCAAACTCCTCTTCAAGCTTCTTTACAAGCTCCGCAACCTCAAGAACGCTCATGTTCTTGATAGCTTCAACAATCTCGTCAATGGTGAGTGTAGCCATAACATAACCTCCTTAAGATTTTTGTTCCTCTATAGCTTTTAAGGTCATAACGAGCTTCTGCGGGACCGCCTTTAAGGTCATAGCCAGCTGTGTTACAGGCGCCATCAGGACACCTATCAGCTTGGCTATAAGTTCTTCCCTGCTGGGAAGCTCCGCAAGAGCAATCACGTCTTCTGGCGTCACAAATTTGTTGTTCAAAAGCCCGCCCTTTATCTTTTCCTTGTAATCCTTATCGAAGGCTTCTTTGAGGAACTCTACGAGCGTTTTGGTCGTGCTGACCACATCCTCGTAAGCGAAGAGCGCTGCGCTGGGTCCGACGAACAGGTCTCTGTGGTCCACGAGAGGAGTCTGCTCAAAGGCTCTGTATAAGAGTGTGTTTCTACCTACTACTATCTCGCCCTTGGTTGCCCTCACTTTGGCTCTTAGCTCGGAAAAGGGTAAGGCGTCTATCCCCTGAAAGTTGAAAAACACTACAAAGCCCTGAGACTTCTCGAGCTTTTCCCTGTAAGAGGCTACCAGCTCTTGCTTTTTCAAAAGACTCTTCCTAACTTCACTCATGGCTCTACTCCTTTAGGCTGCAAGCTCCTGAAGTTTCTTTACGGTCTCGGGCACGTCTATCTTTATGCCCGGCCCCATAGTTGTGGACAGCGTGATGGACTTAACATACTGTCCCTTTGCACCCGGAGGTCTGGCACGCAGAACAGCATCTATTGCGGAGTATATGTTTTCCTTGAGCTTTTCCTCATCAAAGGACACCTTTCCAACGGGCATGTGGACGTTTCCGGCTTTATCTACTTTGAACTCTACCCTTCCTTTCTTTGCATCCTTGATAGCCTGCTCAAGGTTCTTCGTAACTGTGCCGGTTTTGGGGTTGGGCATGAGCCCCCTCGGACCGAGTATCCTTCCCAGTTTTGCGACCTTGGGCATTATCTCTGGGGTAGCTATTACAACATCGTAGTCTATCCACTCCTCTTTGAGTATCTTGTTTATGAGATTTTCACCACCCACGTAGTCCGCTCCTGCCTCTTCCGCCTTTTTTGCGTCTTCTCCTTCCGCAAGGACCAGGACCTTTATAGGCTTACCCAGCCCGTGTGGCAGGACTACAGAGCCTCTGACCATCTGGTCCGCATACTTGGGGTCAACGTTGAGTCTCATAGCGAGCTCTACAGTTTCATCAAAGCCTCTCTGCGTAGTTTGAGCTATCTTTTTGAGTAGCTCTACAGCTTCCTCTACCGTATAGGTCTTTTTCCTATCAAACAGCTCCAGAGCTTTTAGATACTTTTTCCCTCTCTTTGCCATGGCACTACTCCTTCCATCCTTCTATCTCTATACCCATACTACGGGCTGTTCCGGCAACGGTTCGCATGGCGGACTTCAAATCGTCAGTATTCATGTCCTTTAGCTTTATCTTCACTATCTCCTCCACCTGCTTCAGAGTGACCTTGCCTACTTTCTGACGTTTGGGGTCCGAGGCACCCTTATCTACACCCGCTGCCTTTTTAAGCAGGTAGGATACCGGGGGAGTTTTCATTATAAAGGTGAAGCTTCTGTCCTGATACACAGTTATGACGACGGGAACTACGGTCCCCGGTTCAAAATCTTTGCTGGCAGCGTTGAACTGCTTTACGAACTCCATTATGTTCACGCCGTGCTGACCCAGAGCGGGTCCTACAGGTGGTGCGGGAGATGCCTGCTGTGCGGGAAGCATAAGCTCTATGGTTCCTACCACCTTTTTAGCCATGTTCGAGAACCTCCTAAATCTTCTCTACCTGGTTAAAGTCAAGCTCTACAGGGGTCAGTCTACCGAATATACTTATCAGAACCGTAAGCTTCTCTCTTTCGGGATGAACCTCCTCTACTGTTCCTGTGAAGTTCATAAAGGGACCTTCTATAACTCGCACCTGGTCTCCCTTATCAAACTCCACCTTCTTGGTCTTTACACCCCTTTGAACCTGGTCCAGTATCCTTTGAACCTCTTCTTCCTTTAAGGGAACTACCTTCCCTCCCACAAGGACAGGCTTGTATATGTGGGGTGTCTTCTCTATAGCCCTTAAAAGCTTGTCATTCATAGAGGCTTTGATAAGTATGTAGCCGGGGAACATCTTGTTGTCAAGGATAATCTTGGCTTCGGTTTTGTTGTCCTTGCATACAAGCTTCTGTCCTGGCTTGGATATGGGAGGTGCCTTGAGGCAATCGTCTCCCTCTACACTTTCCACTACGCTAACCTTACCGTCCGCTATCCTGAATGTGGTCACGCCCTTTTTTCCGAGCACTGGTAGGTCTCTGTTGTTCCCCCTTAGGGAGAGCCTGTACTTCTCCTTTCCCTGGGCACGGATTACTACCTTCTCTTCCGCGGGCACTACGACCTGCTCAACGAACTCTTTAAGACCCTCAAGCTCCAATACCTTGAGGAAGTTTTCCCTTGCAGCTACCTCCTTACCCGCTTCAACCTGAAGGGCGTACCACTGTTTTTCTTCCATTACGCACCTCTGAGAGTGAATATAAGCGAAAGCAGTTTAGTAAAAGCTATATCCAGCATCCACAGATATAAACCTATGGCTAAGGAAAAAATTATAACACTAATAGTGGCCTTCGTAACGAGCTTTCTATCGGGCCAGACTACTCTCCTGAGCTCTGACCTTACCCCTTGGAGAAAATCTTTAAGCTTACCCATCTGTGCTCACCCATGCGGGGCAGGGAGGACTCGAACCCCCAACCGCGGGATTTGGAGTCCCGCGCTCTGC
>CAYSNS010000169.1:0-3806 GCA_964432395.1 uncultured Aquifex sp.
TGGACTTTACGCCCTTACCCACGGGAGTTCCGAGGGGTCCCTTTATGCCGACAACCGCTTCCTTGAGGAAGTCCAGTGTTTCTTGAGGAAGCCTCTCTCCGGTCTTTTCCTCCGCCTTGTCTCCTGCCAGAACCTCAACCCAGATTATCTTCCTGCTCCCGCCGTAGGTTTTCTCAACCGCTGTGTTTACAACGTGTATCATCGCAGGGGTTATCTCCGGACCTATGCCGTCTCCTTCTATGAAGGGGATTATGGGCTTGTCGGGAACTTTCAGGTTATTTCCTTCCTCAAGGGTTATAAAATCCCCTTCACTCGGTTTAGAAAGCCCCTTTTCCCAGGTATATACGTTGTCAGCTTCTAAGCTCTGCATATCCTCCTCCTGAGCGGGTTTAAAAATTTTATTGAAGCGGGGTATAGCTGTCAAGTTTTTTAAAACAGTGTTTTAGGATTGTTAGAGTGTTACAATATTGCCTCCGATGAAGGCCCTGGAGAAAGCCCTCGATGTTCTTGACCTGCTCATGGAAAAGGGCACAGCGGGGGTTACGGAGATAAGCAATGAGCTTAGCCTTAACAAAAACAATGTGTTCAGGATACTGGTTACCCTTGAGGAGCACAAGCTCGTTGAGAAGGAGGAAGAAACCGATAAATACAAGCTCTCGGTAGGGTCTGTGGTTCTGGGGTATGGCTTCATACACAAGCACCCTCTAACGAAGCTATCAAGTCCGATACTCAAGAACCTACGCTTTCGCTTGGGAGAGACGATAAACCTATCTATGCTTGATGATAAACAGCAGTTCGTAATATACATAGCTTCTGAAGAAACTATAAAACCTGTGAAGGTAAAACCGAGACTGGGAAAGCGGTTCGGAATAAACAGTCCCGTGAGCTGTGCAAAGGCCCTGAAGAAGGCCCTCAGAGGTGAAGCTGGCTTTGTCTTTGACTACGAATACGATGAAAAGGCGGGAATTTCGGGCGGGGCATGCGTGATAAGGGACTACAAAGGCAGACCCATCGCTGCGGTTGAGGTGCTGGCACCTACCTACAGGATGCCTCTCGCTACCATAGAAGAGAACATAAGGCCTCTTCTGGAAGAGGCTGCACTTGATATATCCCTTACTCTGGGATACTGGGACTAAAGCTTGCCCAGCCTCTTTGAAAGCTCGCGGGAGGCCTCAAGAGTAACTTCCTTAAACTTTCCGAGCAGAAGCTCTTTCGGAACCCTATAGGCGGGGGCAACCACGCTGACCGTATAGTTCACCTTGCCTGCGTAGTCAAACACTGGTGCGGCAACGCTGACTACATCTTCCTCGTATTCCCCTATGTTTACCGAAAAGCCTTCCTCCTTTATCTTGGATAACTCCTCTCTTATCTCCTGGGGTGTCTTTGTCATCTCGGTATACCTTATCCACTTGGCCTTACGGAAGTAGTCCTCTACCTCTCTTTCATCAAAGTAGGCTAAGTATATCTTCCCCGATGCGGAGGCATACATGGGCAGAACCCGACCAAAGCGGGAGAGTATCCCGACTTCCTTCTCTACCTCGTGTTTCTCTATGTATAGAACCTCGTAACCTATCCTCGTGGTAAGGTAGGCGTTTTCCTGGAGCTTTTCCGAGACCTCCTTAAGTATAGGCTTGGCAAGAGTCCTGACATCAAGGTGCTGGAAGTAAGCCCTGCCCAGCTCAAAGCACTTGACACCCAGCATATACCTTCCCGACTCCTCCTGATAGCTTAGCCACTCTCTGTCTATGAAAGTTTCCAGTATCTTCTCTATTCTTTCGGCTTTGAGCCCCGTTTCCTTCTGCAGGGACTCTATACTGCGGGGTTCTTTCTCTATCAGGAACAGTATGCGCAGTGCATAGTCTACACTCTGTATGAGGTAGAAGCTTTTGTCCCTGTGCATTCTTTTAAAGCATATTATACAATTAGAACCTCGGAGCCTTATTCTATGGAGGGAAAACTCGTAATACTCGGTGCTCAGTGGGGTGATGAAGGCAAAGGTAAGATAGTTGACCTCCTTTCGGAGAATTACGACGTTACAGTCAGGTATCAGGGCGGTAGCAACGCAGGACACACCGTTATAACTGGCGGAGAGAAGTTCATCCTTCACCTGCTTCCGACGGGGATTCTGCATCCTCACGTTTTGGGAGTAATAGCGCAGGGCATGGTGGTTGACCTTGATGTCTTAGACAAGGAGCTACAGAACTTGAAAAGCAAAGGCGTAGATTACGAAGGCAGGCTTCTGATAAGTGACCGAGCGCACCTGGTAATGCCCTACCACAAGCTACTAGACCAGCTCTTTGAAAAGAAGTCTTCCATAGGAACTACGCTCAGGGGTATAGGCCCTGCATACATGTTTAAGTTCGGAAGGAAAGGCATAAGGCTGTGCGACCTGCTGGACGAAAAGAGGTTTATATCCCTCGTTGAGGAGAACGTAGAGTTTGTCAACAGTGTATGTGAAAAGGTCTTCTGTGAAAAGAGCACTCTCAACGCTGGGGAGATAGCGGAATCCGCTCTGGAGAAGTTCAACAGGTATAAATCCCTGGTGGGGGACGTTACACAGTTCCTGCTGAGCACGGACAGGAGCATACTCTTTGAAGGTGCTCAGGGAACCATGCTTGATATTGACATGGGGACATATCCATACGTTACCTCCTCCAACTCTTCCTCCCTCGGGCTTGCAAACGGAACAGGTTTATCACCCAAATTCTTCTCCGATGCATACTTCTTAGGTGTTGCCAAGGCCTATACCACAAGGGTGGGAGGCGGTCCTTTCCCTACAGAGCTCAAGGGAGAAGAAGGGGACAAGCTCAGAGACCTCGGAGGAGAGTTCGGCTCAACTACGGGAAGACCGAGGAGATGTGGATGGCTTGACCTGGTTGCGCTACGCTACACAGCACGGGTAAACTCGCTGGACGGGTTGGTTATAACCAAGCTGGACGTTCTGGACAGCTTTGAGGAAGTAAGGGTATGTGTCGCTTACGAATATCAGGGGCAGAAGATAGAGCACTTTCCTGCCTCCTCCGTGGTTCTGAACTCAGTAAAGCCCGTATACGAAACCCTTAAAGGCTGGAAGAAAAGCACACAGGGAATAAGGAGCATAAAAGACCTACCTACGCAGGCACAAGAATACATAAAGTTTATAGAGGATTTCGTCGGAGTTCCCGTTATAATGCTCTCTACCGGACCGTCAAGAGAAGAGTTTTTATGGATAAGGGAGCCCAAGAGGACAAACGTAAGCTATTCTTAAAAAGAGCAAGACACTTTAACCTTTCCTTTATAGTATCTCTGAGTGTTTTCCTCCTCGTATCCGTAGCACTTTACCGCTTCTTCTCCATGCCAGTGTCTCCGAAACTCTTGGTTTACGTATACGCGATAGAGGTAGCATCTGCACTCCTGGGCTACGGGATTGCCTTCGCAGTAAGAAAAACCATGCTACCCGTAAGGGTGTCTGGTGACGCCTACTGGAGCTACACCGCTGTCAGGCGCTACTTCTGGAGCTACGTTGTCCTGTGCCTACCATTCTTCTTAGCCTTTCTCTTCTACCTCTTTGCAGGGAACCTATCTTCGCTCTTACTCGGATACGTTCTCTCCGTAGCAGGACTGGTAGCCTTCAGACCCAGGGAAGGCGACGTTGTGCTTTAATCACAGACGGTTGGATAGTTCAATAAACTCCTCAAGTTTTTTCTTTGCAGTGCCGCTGTCTATGGACTCCTTTGCCATCTCAAAGGCTGTCTTTCTGTCCTCGGTTTTACCGCTTGCCAGAATACCGAAGGTCGCATTCAGGAGAACTATGTCCCTGTGGGGTC
>CAYSNS010000170.1:0-3727 GCA_964432395.1 uncultured Aquifex sp.
GCGCTTCGTATCGGGAGCAAAGAGAACAGATACGTTATTGGAGCCTCCGGAGTTGTTCCTATACTCCTATGTCCTCCACATACACACCCAGTTTTCTTACGACTCTCTGGGAAAGCCCGAAGATGTAATCAGGGCAAGGGACAGACTCGGTATAGACTATGCTATAGTTACCGACCACGATAACGATAGTATAAAAAACTTTGCGGATAGCAGACTAATAGCGGGTAAGGAAATAAAACTTAACGATGAAAATGGTCTTGTCGGGGACCTGCTTGATGTCGGAGAACTTAAGGTAATAGCTCACAACTTCAGGGAGAAATACCGCTGGCGCTTAGAAAGACCTCACGATTACCTGCTGGAACTTATAGACCTCAGGGATGCCCTCTTAGAAAACAAGCTTAAACTGACTGTGTTCTTGATAGCGGGTCTTGTCCTATATCCATTTATGGGCAAACGTGTTGTAGACAACTTCCGTAAGCTTATAGACATTGAGCTGTATGCCCGCAAATATTTTGAGCAAGGTTGGCAACATAAGATCGTGGGCGGGCTTGACCACCATGTGAAGCTCTACGCGCGGGAGGTAAAGACAAGACTCCTCATACCTGACTACGAGCTTTCCTTCCGCTTAGTTAGGAACTACGTTTTAACCCGCAGGAGTGTAACCTCCGGAGAAGAGCTTTTAAGAGCTATAAAGCTGGGTCAGAACGTAATATCTTTCTGTGGAAAACCCTGTTTTGTCTGGAAAGATAAGGGCTTGATAAAGGTCTCCTCTCCTTTCAAGAAAAGCTACATCGTGGTCCTTTCCCCAAAGGGAACTGTAGGTGAGTTTTTTGGTCCTAACTGCGTGCTTGATATCCCTCAAGGCGGATACATAATATTGGGCTATAATTACTCTTTCAGGATATGGAGGTTGCTGTTCGGGATTAAACCCGCTTTCGTGTCGTGTATACCGGAGGTTAAAGATGACGGAAACGGAGAAACCTTTACCCGACTGGGTAAAGGAGAAAATACTACAAAAGGTTCAAAATAAGGCCCTTGCCCAGGAAGCTTTTAAATATATAAAAGTCGTAGAGAGGGAAGACGGGACGCTCTGGGTAAAAGAGAGCTTTGAGGACACCCACAAGCATGCGTTGTGGTTCATGGTCTTGAGCTGTGTAAACTATGCCCAGCGTCTCCTCAGGGGAGAGGAGATAGATGAGCCTTGAAGACTTCTTTGCCCTTGAAGCGCTCTTGCTGGCGGTGTTGTCCGGGCTTTCCCTGGGTCTTGCGGTATCAAGAACTGTGCTGAAGGACCTGCTTATCCTATCCGCAGGTCTGTTAGGACTAACTGTCCCCAAAGTGCATATAATCTGGTCAGGGGAAATCTTGACTCCATGGGCGGAGCTTACGGTGATATCAGGGGCTATTATGGTAGGCTTTTCCCTTATAAGACTATCAACCAAATCCTTGAGAAAGCTTGAAAGGGCAGCATTCTACGACCCTCTTACAGGAGCCTACAACAGAAGGTTCATAATAGAGTATATACAGGAAGAAATACGCAAGGCACGGCGCTTCAGAAATGAATTCGCTATAGTGCTGGTGGACCTTAACGACTTTAAGAAGATAAACGATTCCTACGGGCACGATGCAGGAGACGAAGCCCTACAACTCATCTATAAGAGAATTAAAAACATGCTCAGGGAATATGACCTCATCGCCCGCTGGGGAGGGGATGAATTCCTCATAGTCCTACCTACAGGACAGAGTTGGGAAACACTGGAGGTGGTTAACAGGCTGGCGGTGGAATTCCACATCATGTATAGGGGAATTAAAATTACTCTAAGTGTGGGCTATGCACTCTTTCCCGACGATGGTAGCTCTCTTGAAGAGCTCCTTGATATTGCGGACGAGCGAATGTATAAGGCCAAAAAGCTTCGTAAAGAGGCTATGAAGAATGCCGTGGACAGTGAGGGTAAAGAGGAAGTTTAACGCAGCTCACTTCCTTACAGACTATCATGGCTCTCCAGAGCCTCTGCACGGCCATACCTGGACGGTGGAGGTGTTCCTAAGAGCTGAGGAGCTGGACAAGGGTGGTATGGGTATAGACTTTGTCGAGATAGATAACTTCCTCAAAGAGCTCCTTCCCGACTATAAACTACTGAACGATGTTTTTGATTTCTCCCCCAGTGCGGAGAACGTAGCCAAGTGGCTATACCAAAAAGTGAAGGAAAAGTATCCCTCCATAGAAAAGGTCGTGGTCTGGGAGACAGAGAACTGCGGGGCGGAATACAGTGAGTAAGCTTGGGATAACCATCGGAGACCCTGCAGGTATAGGGCCCGAGATAGTTGTAAGACTCTCGGAAAACTTTAAAGGGGAAAACACCTACATAATCTACGGCGAGGAGAAAACCCTGAACGAAGCCCAAAACCTTCTGGGAATCAAAATTCATTACGAAAAGATAGAAACTCCTGGCGGAATTGACTCTCCCGGTGTATATCTTGTTGACCTGAATATATCAGATAAAGCTGTTCCCCAGCCCTCTCTTACCAGCGGTAAGGTCGCGGTAGCTTACCTTGCGAGGGCTACTGTGGATGCGGTATACGGATACGTAGATGGACTCCTTACTATGCCCATAAACAAATTCTGGGCTACGAGGGCAGGATTTTCCTTTCCCGGACAGACCGAATACTTGGCTCAAGCTACAAACACAAAGGACTTTGCCATGATGATGTTCTCCGAGAGGATAAAGGTCGTTCTCGCCACCACCCATGTCCCTCTGGCGCAAGTCCCTTCCTGTATCAATCGCAACCTTGTTGCTTCAAAGCTAAAGCTACTTCTCGGAGAGTATAAGCGCCTGTTTAACGTAACCCCCTCCGTCGGAGTTTTGGGACTCAACCCCCATGCGGGCGAAGGCGGTGAACTCGGCAGGGAAGATATGGAAGAGATTCTCCCGGTGGTTGAAAAGTTCAAAAAGGAAGGCTTTAAAGTGGAAGGTCCCCTCGTGCCGGATACTGCCTTCCTCCGTTCGGAGGACTATGACGTTTTCCTCTGTATGTATCATGACCAAGGGCTTATACCTTTTAAGATGCTCGCTTTCCGTGAAGGTGTTAACCTGACGCTCGGCATACCATTTCCAAGAACGTCTCCTGACCACGGAACCGCCTACGACATAGCTTGGAAAGCGATAGCGGACCCTCTGCCAAGTATAAAAGCCCTTGAACTTCTTGAAAATCTGGTTAATCATCTTAAGGCATGAAAGCTCTCCTATTTCTGTTTACCTTCCTTCTGGTATTCGGTGCTTCCTTTTACTTCTTCATGCTCAATTCTCAGCAGAGTGTAGAGCTCGTTCTCTGGAACGGATTCAGGATCCCTCCCGCTCCTGTAGGACTCGTGGTCCTGCTAAGTTTCTTTATGGGAATAGTGGTAGGTATGCTCCTCCTTCTGTTGACTTACGTCATAAAGAGGGTATCTTCTTAAGAGTATCTTATAAGCAAATTCTTATAAAGGAGGTAATTAGTATGCAGGAACAACAGCAGACTACTATGGTGTTCAAGGTCACCGAAAAGGCAGCGGAAGAGATACTCAAGGTTGCTAAGGAGAACAACATAGAAAATCCCATTCTCAGAGTCAGGGTAGTCCCCGGAGGATGCTCGGGATTCCAGTATGCTATGGGTTTTGACGACACCATAGAGGAAGGAGACCACGTCTTTGAACAGGGAGGAGTAAAGGTTGTAATAGATGCCTTCT
>CAYSNS010000171.1:0-3717 GCA_964432395.1 uncultured Aquifex sp.
GAGCTTAGAAGTGATTTTTACTCGGATGTAGAAGAGAAGGAGGAGAAGCTCAGGAAGCTTTGTTCTGTGTATAGGGCTATAAAGTCTCTTGAGAAAACTTTTAGGGAGTGAGGTATGGGGGAAAGACTGACACCTTCAACCTTATGGGCACACTTCAGGAACAAAGCACCTAAAGGGGAGCTTTCTCTGGTGGAAGTAGAGGGGGTATTCAGGGGTTTTAACGGAGACAGGGTTTACGGAGGCAGGAGATACGGAGTGCTTCTTGACAGGAATGACGAGAGAACACCCCTTACTCTGAGAATACCCCAATCCCTTTCCTCTCAATTCGCAGGCAGGGAAGGAGAGATTTTCACGCTCAAAGGCGTTGCCTTCTGGGACATCCGTCCCGAGTTCGGGAAGGCAGAGGTGGTGTTTGAGGTAAAGGAAGTAGTCGGAGCTAAGGTGGACGAGGTAAGGATAGACCGGACCGCCCTCATATACGAAGAAAAGGCGAAGAGAGGATGGAAGGATATTGAGAGAATGCTGACGGAAATACTTTCCGAGGGAAATATGCCCAGGATTGCCCTCGTGGTAGGAGAGTCCGCAATTACCGACGAGGACGTGCTCAGGGGCATGGGAAGGGCGGTATCTTTCTATGAGATAGACATTGAAAGGGCAAACCTCACGAGGGAGGAAGATATAGCTCAAAAACTCAGGGAGCTTGATAGGAAGGGCTATGACCTGATAGCTCTCGTCAGGGGAGGAGGTTCGGGTCTTGAGGTTTTTGACAGCGTAGCCCTCGCAAAGGAGGTTCTTTCCCTTCAAACGCCCTTTGTAACCGCTCTCGGACACGCAAAAGACCTCCACCTTCTTGACAGGATAGCGGATAGATACTTCATCACCCCCACCCAGCTGGGCAGGTTCCTCTACGAACAGGCGGAAAGACTCATAGAAAGGCTACAGCTTCAGGAGAGGATAAGGCTCCTTGAAGAGGAAAACAGAAAACTCAGGAAGGAAAAAGAGAAAGCTCCTTCCCTTGCCTACATCATTCTTGTAGCTCTTATAGTCCTTGTCCTTTTCCTGATTTTGAAAGCGGTAGGAGGGAAGTAAGTGAGCGAAAAAGATTACCTGAGAATGTTCCGCCTTGAAGAGTACCCCCTTGAGCTTGAGAAGGGGAAGAGCGAAACAGTCTATATTCCGCCCGTGATGAAAGTAGGATACAGGTACGTGGATGAGCTCTTTGAGGCTTTCGCCTTTCTGAGACTCGGAATAGATTACGACCCTCTCCTTGCTACGATGGTGTTTCAGGAAAACCCCACCGAAAGAGAGAAAGAGTACATCTCAATGTTCCACACCCTCGTATCCCCGCTCAGACGTGCATGGGCGTGGAAGGTAGCACAGAATTACGTGGATAGAGAGTTCCTTGAAAAGGAATTCATGTCAACCTATGAAGAGTCCCAGCTCTTTCTCATGTATCAGCCCGATGTCCCCGAAAGCCTGAAGAGAGACCTCACAATAGGTATGTATCTTATCGGGAAAGCGATAGGAATAGAAGGCAGACTTGAGCTTGATTTTAGAGGACTTGAAGAAAAGGACGTGAGAATATGGAAAAAGTACATAGATACGATGGAAGAGTTTGTCTTGAAAGAACCCGACGTTAACCTTCTCCTTCTTCTTCCCGAGATAACCTATGCTCCCTATAGGGTGGAGATAAAAGAAGAACCCTACAGGCACTACAGTGTCAGAGAAAGAGGCTTCAGAAGGGTGTAAAGCCTTTCTATCCTTTCCCTCCTTCCTCTTGCAAGTGAACAGGCGGGGTTCTTCCCTCCGCAGTAGCAGAAGAGAACCGAATACCCGTCTCTCTGGTGTGAGATATACACCTTTCCCCTGCACCTTTCTTTAAACTTCCTCAAAACCTTCTCCTCTACCATAGTCTCTATGCTCTCTTTTCTTTCCCTTGCAAAGAACCTCAGCACCTCTCCATCAAAGGCGTCTATATCCACGTCGGGAAATCTTTTCACAAGCTCCTCATACTCTTTGAGGAAAGCATATTCCTCATCTTCCTCTCTAACAAGCTTCTGCCCCCTTGCCTTCCTGAGAAGGAGGTTGTAGGCATGGACGAAAATGAGGTTCGGATTAGAGACGAGAGAGAGCTTTTCGGGTGGGACGGAGAGGACGGAAGAAAAGAGATGGGTAAAGTAGTCCTTCGGAATCTCCTTGTTCACGGGAAGGAAGTACCTCTTAAGCAGGGCGAGCTTTTCCCTCGCCTCCTCGGGGCTGAGGTCTTTTACGCTGTAGTAGGCTATCACAAACTCCGCACTCATCTTCACCCTCCCAGCAGTCTTACAAGTTCATCATCCTCCTGAGCTTCCGCAGGCATGTTTTCTATCCTCAGCTCTCCGTCTTCTACTCTTATCACTTGAACGGTCTTTTTGGGCTGTCCGTAAGTCCTTCCCGTTCTCGTGAGCTTAGCCTTGACCACGGAGTTTACGGGTGCGGTTATGAGGGCGTAGGTAGAAATTCCGAGGGAACCCCTTTCGCTCCTGTAAACCCTGTAGGGAAGCTCAAGCTCCGTGGGGACAAGAAGCTCATACTCGCTTGAACCTCTGTACCCGCTCTCCCATCCTACCACGGCGGTGAAGTAGTTTTCGTCGGGGACTATGACGTAGTTGCCCTTTTCCGTTCTCACAAGCCTTGACCCCACCGCCTTTACGTCTCTTCCGTCGTCGGTGAGGCATTTGGGGTTTACGAAGACTTTAGCGGTCGGTCTTCCGTGATCTTCGTAGCCCACAACGAGGTAGTGTATCTGCCTTCCTTCTGCCTCCTGCCTGTGGAGGGTTATTCCCGAAAATCTCGTAAGTCCTTTCATATCACTCACCTCCGAAAAGAATTTCCTTTATCTCGTCGCTGTTGGTTTTAAAGGCGGTTTTGCCCCTCACGAGATACACCTCTCCGTCTTTTGTCAGAAAGGCAAAGTCTATCTTGGTCGTGGGAAGGTAGAGAGCTTTGACGACATCGGGACGTTCGGACTTTATGCGGTAGTTGTAGCTGTACCTCTTGCTTTCGTTGAATGTTGAACTGTGCAGGCTGTCAAGAGTTGAGTGTCCTTTGCAGACAACATACTCCCATGCGGGATTACTGCTTTCTTTAGCTCTCTGCTTAGCCCTCTTGCAAAATTCACACTCTTCCTCGCTGACGCCGACGGGCAGGGGATACGCCTTCTCAAGGGCTTTCTCTACGACTTCCTTCGGAAGGATCTCATCACACTCATCCGCAATTTCGTATGCGGAGCGAACCTTCTCCCTCAGCTGAGCATCTTTCCTGACCACAAGAAGAAGTTGTCTCCTGACGGCTTTCCAGCATCCGTGGGCGGAAGCGGGGATCTCTTCAAGAAGAGCGTCGGAGGGCTTGAGGTAAAGGATCCCCTCTTCCCACTTTTCCCTTTCCTTTGCGGAGAGGTGCAGAACCTTAACCTCTTCGGGATTGTAGGCTATGTAGTGGGGATACTGTCCTCCGCTCTCGGTTCCTTCCCATCCCGGAGGGAGTTCGGGGTAAGCGTCGGGACACTGTTTCTCGCTTTTGTAAACGATGAAGTCATCCCCTTCCCTCTCTACCTTCCACATGCGACCGCCTCCTTGAGCAGATTTACAAAAGCGGGTTTGAAAAATCTCAGAAGATACTTCTCATCTACGTCAACACCTTCTTCCGTAAATTCGGCTCCGTAGCGTGCGTTTACCG
>CAYSNS010000172.1:0-3702 GCA_964432395.1 uncultured Aquifex sp.
ATACACCTGCGGTTGCCGCTATGTTTGCCACCTGCCCTATGCTACCCGCTATCTCGGAAAAAGTAGTTTTACCTTCCCTGACCGCTACAAACACAAAGTCTGAGATCTCCTTGGTTGTGTATCCGAACTGTTTGAAGGCGTTTACCATTGAGGTCAGGGCATCCGTTGCGGTAAATATGTTGGTCTTTCCGGCTATTGCAGCTTTGCCTGCAGTTCTGATAAACTCAAGGGCTTTTTCGGGAGCTATGCCTGCGGATATTGCCTGATACATGGCTCTTGCTACCTCAACGGGTGAGGAGCCGAGCTCTTTGGAAAGGTCAAGGACACCTTTTGCATACTTTGCCTTGAACTCCTCAAGGGACATGTCGGTGAGGGTTGATACCTCCGCAAGAGCCTCTTCAAAGTTTGCGGCTGCGATTGTGGGAACCACGCTAACTCCCAGAACCGCGGTTCCCTTTATGAGCATGCCCTGGCTCCAGTTTTTGAGGGCTTCGGTCTGTTCTCTTATGACCCTGAAGGGGTCTCTTGCTGCCCTTATCTTTAGGGCAAGCTTATCAAATGCACCCGCAACCTTTATGGCTGTCTTGTCCACAACATTAAGCTTCTTCTCTATCTCCTTTACCGCCTCCGCTACCTCTTTTGCCTGTCTTTCAATCTGTCTGAGCGGTCGGGTCATGTTGTCTATGGCTTTGAGGGTGATGGCGAGGCTCAGGGCTTCCATTTTTCTACCTCTTTGTTGAGTCTCTCAAGGTAGCCGGTCAGTGTTTCTATCCAGAATCCGAGCTCGGAGACGGTCATCCTTTTCACATCTGAGTAGCTGAAGTTTCCTTCTCTTGTGAGGAAGACAACTGCTTCGCCAACTCTTCTAAACCAATCTGGCTCAGTGCTTGAGAGAGTTTTAAGAAAAAACTCATCGGGAGCCTCTTTATCTCCTCGGGTCCGAGCTTCTTACCGTCAAAGGTGGTGATGAGGGATATTAGAGCAATAGCGAAGTTGAGACCTTCCGCACTCCCTGCAAGAACTTCCGCTTTGACGAGGTCCTCAACGAGAGGCTCTCTTACTTCAATCTCTTTGAACTCCGGAGCCTGGGCTTTCCTGAACTTTACTTCCATCTAACTAACTCCCTATGTTCTGTTTGAACTGCTGAAGTATGTCCTGTCCTTCTACCTTGTAGATGTTGTTAAAGACGTCCACCTCAACTATCTCATTTCCGTCCGCCTCAAGCTTGTAGTAAATGACCGAGAGGGTTGCCTCTGCCTCCGCACTTTCTCCGCCTTTGATGTTGCCGGTATCCCATTCTCTGAAGAAGCCTCTCATCTCCGCTTTTATCGGGGCCTCCCTGCTTACACCGTTCTGGTCCCATACCTGCTGGCTCGCCCTCACTATGACGGTCCTGAGCTTGAAGGGATTTGCGGCTAAGGCTGTGAAAGAGGGGTAGAGGGAGTTGAACTTTATCCTTGCTTCCATCTTATCAAGACCTGAAGGAAGTTCCGCCTCTCCGTAGAGTCCGAGTCCCTTGGTGTCCGAGAACTTGAACTTGACCTTGGGAAGGTCCACCTCCTCCGCTCTTCCTATGAAGCTCTCTCCGTCAACGAACACCGCTGCGTTTATGACCTTGCTTATCTCTACAGCCATATCACTGACCTCCTGTTAGCTTTTTCAGAAGCTCAATGTTTATCACCTGCTCAAAGGTTATCCTCTCCGCAGGTGTGGGGGGCATTATCTCGTAGGCAAAGTAGAGCCTTCCCGATGCGAGCTGGTCGGGAGGGTTCTTGTCTTTGGGGAAGTAGCACTTCCCGTCAACGAGAGCACCTCTCCCCACAAGTGTCCTTATGAAGGCGTTGACCATGGATAGAACTCCGTCTATTGCGGCGGTTATGGGTTTGTCAAGGAACTGGAGGGTGGAGAACTCTATGGATTCTGCTATTATGTCCGCGGTTCTTCTGACAGGTATAAAGGTCTTCGGGTCCGTGTAGGAGGGGTAGGAGGCTGACCTGTTCCCCCAGACCCTGTAGCCTGTTCCGAAGGAATTGAATACCGTAACTACACCGTTTTCGTTGAGGATGTTTGCTTCCGTGTTCGGGTCGTTCACCGAGGCTGTTATCGCCCTCTCCATTCCCACTATCCCGAGTATCTCGTTGTTTGAAGGTGACCACCAGTAGCCTTTCTCGTGGTCCACTTTTGCTATCACACCCGCAAGTCTCTGAGAGAAGGGTTCAAGCCTTTCCTTGTTGGTTGCGATATCCCAGACTTTGAGGTGTGGATAACAGAGCACTGCCCTGTAAGAGGAGGTATTCAGTTGTCCTCCGGTTCCCCTTTCTGTGAGGACCTGCTGGACGGTGAGACCTGCGGGAGCATCTATCAGGGCTATCGCCCTAAGATTTTCCGCCTTTGCTATCATCTCGCTCATCACCGCTGACTGCTCGCAGTAAACTGGGGCAAGGAGTATCTTTGGTGTGAACCCGAAAAGGGAGAAGAGCTCGTCCGCTATCTGAAGACCTGTTCTTTTGCCCGTGGTTGCATCTACGCTTCCTATGATGTCGGAGGCTGTAACGAGTGAGGGGTCGGGGTTTCCGTTTACGTCAACATGGACGGTGGGGTCAAAGACGTTGACTACCACAACGGCAGTTCCTCCGTGGTCAAATATGGCATCAAGGGCGTAGGGTATCGTGTATCCGGGTTTGGGTTCTCCGAAGTAGTAAGCTCCGTCTTCTCTTCTGAGTATTATTTTGGGGTTATTTATAGTTTCCGCATACCAGTCCGTTGCGGAGACTCCTGCGGGTATTGTTTCGTGAACGGGGGCGGTTCCCACGAGAAAAACTACCGCGCTCTTGACCTCTCGGACGGGAACCGGACCTTTTAAAACCTCTATCGTCTCCACTCCGTGAAGGAAGTTGACCGCCATCTTCACTTACCTCCTTTCTTCTCTTTTGGTTTGATGTAGCCCATACCTATGAGGTTTTTGACCCTTTCGTTGTCTGCTGGAAGGTCGATCTCTTTTCCGGGGAAGAGGACATACTCTTTCTTGCCTATCCTTACCACAGTCGGGTAGCTGACGGTTACTTCAAACTTCATGACCGCTCCTCCACAGTTATTTCAACGGTTACGGGTTCGGGCTCCTGCGGGACGATAAATATGCCTTCCGCATCAAAGGAGAGCCTGTAGGCAAACTCTCCGGATTCGTGATATAGAAGCTCAAGGTTCTGGGGTCTTAACATGTAGCCTGCGAAGGTCTTTGAAGAAAGGGCTGAGAGGATGTTTCTGAGGATCGGGTAGGCTCCCGACGCTTCGTCTCTTAAGCTTCTGAAAAACAGGATGATAGAAAGGGTAGCTTTTACCTGATAGGAGGGGTGGTCTACTCTGGTGAAGTCAAGTCTCTCAATTACCGTCCTTGCGGAGGGAAGATATTTGGGTCTTTTGAATAGTTCATCTCTGTCACCACTCCATGCGGAGGCGGGTATGCCGAGAGCCTTAAGCCTGTCCACAACAGCATTTTCAAGCTCCAAGAGCATCGTAGCCCTGGTTAACCGAACCGAACATTTATACAGCTCGGTGCCGGGCTATTTGTATCGCGCCTCTTCAGGCTGGGGATAAACCCGGCAGGCGGCATTTGGGCACCCATAGACCCTGTCCCAGGTAACAGGGTCTTGCGCCCATAACGGGTTCTCCCCAAGTCCCCTGAAACGAGTAGACGCTTCAGGG
>CAYSNS010000173.1:0-3701 GCA_964432395.1 uncultured Aquifex sp.
GTGTATGCGACCCGAAGGGTAGGGAAACATCTCAAGGACGTAACACTTTTCTCCCTTCTCCTCGGAGCGAAACACTCCCTCCTCTTCCCAGCGCTCTTGCCACTTTTCTTCAATCTCTTTGGGGTTGTAAGGGTGCATGAAATTAATTATATCGCTTACCTGCCCTGGGAAAATCCTTCTATGAAGTTCTTCACCCTGTCCGCAATTTGTTTCGTAGCACTAAACACGGAACACAGACCCTTGTCAACCTCACACCTGAACATACACCCCTTTCTCTTTTGTTCCTGCAGTGGATACCTCTGGGTGCAGTCAAAGGTGCATCTCCTGTAATATACCTCGCACTTGCTTAATAAATCTTGGGCAATAGATACGCTGACCATAAGGAGCAAAACCGCTACGTGCTTTACCACTTTACCCTCAACCTCACAGGGTTACCTCTTCTGTCTCTCAATTCATAATATAGTCCGCAGGAAGTTCTGTACTTCCCGACCCTTCCCAATACCTGCCTAACTTTGACCCGCTCCCCCTTGGACACCCAGGGTTTACCCAGCCTTCCGTATACAGATATAAAGCCATCTTTCTGCTTTACTATCACCACCCATCCGTAAGCGTTGACGTCCTTGCCCGCGTAGATAACCCTGCCTTCTTCCACAGCCCTTACGAAAGCCCCGCACCTTGTTTTTATGTATATCCCTCTATCTTTCCTGATAATAGTTCCCTTGACGGGAGGATAAGGGTAAGTAACCACTTTTTGCTTCTTTTTCCGGGGAGCCTTTATTTCCTTCACCTTTTTTTCGGGCACTTTTTCAGGTTCCCTTACCTGCTTGACCGCACACGAGGACAAAAACACAAAAGTGAGAAACAGAACAAAAATCCACCTCATAGGTCCTCGTCCAGACTGATACGCGACGGTGTTGCCCCCCTCTGACCTCTGTATTTACCCCTGTATATTCTGCTGGGAATGTCCTTTAGCTGTGCGAATACGAGCTGACATATCCTCATTCCTACATACAGTCTTATGGGTGAGCTGTTAGCGTTGTAGAGCTCAAGGGTTATCTGACCCTCAAAGCCAGCGTCCACCCACCCTGCGTTCTCTATAAATAGCCCGAGCCTGCCCAGGGAAGAACGTCCTTCCACGAAAGCTGTCAATTTCGAAGGAAGCTTTATATACTCCTGAGTGGTCGCCAGCAAAAACTCCTTGGGCCTTATATCTATAAACTCTTCTACTTCCACACGCTCAAATCTCAGGGAGTCCCTTTTTATATCTATGACTTCCTGCTTCGTGTATCGCACGAACTCTTTGCCCAGTCTGAGGTCCACCGATGAACACTGAATCTGCTCCTCCGAAAGAGGGTGTATGGACAGGTCCCCTTTTTGCAGGAGCTCCTTTATAGCTTTATCACTCAGAATCATTACCTTAAAATTATAAGCATCATGACAAAAGCGATTTTTAGGCTTTTCCCTCTTGCTGTTGCTGTCTTAGTTCTATACGTAAGCTACCTATCCCTTTCCAAAAGGGAGTTTGTATTGAAAACTATATCCTCCCAGCTGAGTCTACTCGAAAGACCCACTCTGAAAATCTCCTATCTGAGCATAAACTCTCCTAAGGATATAGTTTCCATTAGGTGTGAGGCGGTAAAGCCTGTAACTTACACAAAAGTTGTATCCTTGGCTCCTCTTCCCATTGAAAAGAAAAAGGAAAAGTTTATAGAGCTTATGCTACCTTCGGTTCTGATAGGTAACTACGAGGTGGAGCTTGTCCGCAGAAACCTTGAGAAGATAAAAAGGAAGCTCTCTAAAGGTTACAAGCTGAGCAGGGATGAGATAAAACTGGTTGAGGAGATTCTTGACAGGTGCAGGGTGGATTCTTTGGAGGAGGCTTTAGAGAGAGCCAATCCTGTTCCCCCCAGTCTTGTAATAGCACAGGCTGCGGTAGAAAGTGGCTGGGGAACATCGCGCTTTTTTGTAGAGGGTAACAATCCCTTCGGGATATGGTCCTTCGGTAAGAACTCAGAAACTATAAAAGCCTTCGGGAGCGGTGTCAGACTCAAAAGGTATGGCTCCATACTGGAGGCGGTAAGGGACTACCTTTACAACGTGAACGTCGGTTGGGCATACGAAGGTTTCAGAGGTCACAGACTCAAGAGTATGAACCCTTTAGAGCTTGCGGAGCACCTTACTTTCTACTCCATAAGGAGAGATATGTATATACAGGCGGTAAAAAAGGTTATCGTTGAAAACGAACTCCACAAGCTTGACGGATGCAGGCTGTCCGTTAAAGAGCGATAAGAGATGAAGTTTCTGGTCGTAGGTGTAGGCGCCATAGGCAGTGTCTACATTGCCTTTCTAACCAGGAAGGGGCACCAAGTCTTCGGTCTGTTAAAGCCCGGAAGAAAACTTGAGCAGGTTAGGGTAGGCGGTATATGGGGTAGCTTTGAGATTGATGTGAATACCACGGAGTCCCTTGAGGAGCTTCCTTGGGAGCCCGATGTCATAATTCTGTCAGTTAAGTCTTACGACACAGAAGAAGCCCTTAAGGGCCTGAGACATTTTGCCCGGGGCAACAGCTTCATCATGGTAGCTCAGAACGGCTACGGGAACTACGAAAAGGCGGTAGAGGCCTTTGGAGAGGAGAGGGTGATACTTTCTCGGATAATATTCGGTTCAAAGGTCATAGAGAAAGGCTCGGTTGAGGTTACCGTATGTGCGGACGATGTGGTTATAGGTAATCCTGCGGGACTGATAGATGAGAGCTTTCTCAAAATGCTTGCTAAAACCTTCAGCGATGCGGGCATCCCCACTCGTTACGACAGAGAAGTTTACAAATATCTGTGGGATAAGATTGTATACAACTGCGCTCTTAATCCCCTTGGTGCTCTCTTTGAGGTAAACTACGGGGCTTTGGCCCGGAACCCCTACACGCGCCACATGATGGACGAAATCATAGAGGAGACGTTTCAGATTATGAAATCCGCGGGGATAGAGAGTTTCTGGAAAAGCGCCAGTGAATACAAAAAAGTTTTCTACAGCAGACTGGTGCCCTCTACCGCATCGCACTTCCCTTCCATGCTTGAGGACCTGCGTAAAGGAAGGACCGAGATAGATGTACTCAACGGTGCTGTATGGAGGCTTGGAGAGGAACACGGAATTCAAACGCCCATGAACGAGTTTGTAACCAGGCTGATAAAGGCTAAGGAAGAATTCAATCGGAACCTTCGTAAAGGGTAACATCAGAAGCTGTGGTTCCCATGGAGCAATGTCCGTTGTAAACAGCCCCCTCTTCTATTATCAGGATATTTACCTTTATGTCCCCGTTGAGCGTAGCTCCCTTCTTAAGCTCTATCTTCTGAGCTTCTACGTTACCGTCAACCTCACCGTAGATTAGCAAGTCCGTGCAGTGGATGTCACCTTCTATCTTTCCCGATTCACCTATTATGAGCATGCTGTTGCTCTGAATATTTCCCTTCACATATCCATCTATCCTTGTAGCGCTGGAGAGGCTAAGGTTACCCTCAAAAGAACAGCCCTCACCTATTAAGGTGTTTACGTTTGAGCTTTCTACCGCCTTGAAGCTTTCCTTCTTTCCCCCAAACATATCACCACCTCACAAACATATACTTAGCAGGGTTTTCCGTTTTGGAGTTTCTCCAGACCTCGTAGTGAACGTGCCGCCCGGTGGACCTTCCTGTCGAGCCAACCTT
>CAYSNS010000174.1:0-3699 GCA_964432395.1 uncultured Aquifex sp.
CTTCTCACACACATCCCGATAAGGAGGTTAGATGGGTACTAGAGGGAGAAGTAACCATAGGTGTCGATGGAAATGAGATAACTCTCGGTCCCGGCGATGTAATTGAACTTGAGCCGGACACTCCCCACTGGGCGAAAACGGAAAAGGGAGTAAGATATGTATGCGGTTCTAAGTGATGGGTAAGGTAATAAAGTTCACACCCGGAGGAGGAGACGAGAACGAAAAGGAAAGAGTTGAGACAAGAGCACTCTCTCAGGAAGAGTTTTTGGAGCTTGTGGAACCTCTGCGAGAAGGTCTTAAAAAGCTCTACCCTTCTCAGGTAAAGGATATTACGGGAGTGGTAGGCTTGGGAGAGAAAAGGGGTAAAGAGTGTTTCGTTGTAGGCCTTCTTGCCTGGCTCCACTTTAAGGAGCCTCAACCCATACTGTCGACTTTCGTAGCGGTCTTTATAGATAAGCGCCTGGAGAAAATTTCCTTCCTTGAAGCCAAGAACAATTACTGGGATTGGAAGGTCATGGTAGAAAGCTATAAAGGTAGATTCAACACCGAGGCCATGTTGGAAGAGATTCAGAAGATAAAGAAGCGTATGCTTGAGGGCAATCCTCCCCTCTGAGCCTTATAATCTATCTGTTATGGGTTTTAATCTGGGTATAGTTGGTCTTCCTAACGTGGGTAAATCCACCTTGTTTAACGCTCTCACCCAGACCGCAAAAGCCCAAGCGGCGAACTATCCTTTCTGCACTATAGAGCCCAACGTTGGCGTTGTGGAAGTTCCCGACGAAAGGCTCTACAGAATAGCGGAGCTTGAAGGCTCCCAGAAGGTAACACCTACCTTTATAGAGTTCGTAGACATAGCAGGACTCGTCAAGGGTGCCAGTAGGGGAGAAGGACTGGGTAATCAGTTCCTGTCCCACATAAGAGAGGTAGATGCTATAGCTATGGTTCTCAGGTGCTTTGAGAACCCTGATGTGGTCCATGTAGAGGGAAGCGTTGACCCTGTTAGGGATGCGGACATAATAGATATAGAGCTGATAGCTAAGGACCTGGAGACAGTAAACAGGAGATACGAGAAGGTAGAAAAGACCGCCAAAGGCGGAGACAAGAGAGCCAAGAAAGAGCTTGAGCACCTGAAAACTATAAAGGGTATTCTGGAAGACCTTCAGCCTCTTAGGAGGCACAGGGAGGAGTTATCGCAAGATGCTTGGGAATACGCTACTAAGGAACTATTTCTGCTGACAACGAAGCCTGTGATGTATGTGGCTAACGTAGGTGAAGAGGACATCCCCTCAGGAGAGAACAACCATCATGTCCTGAGAGTCAAGGAAAGGGCAAAGGAAGAGAAGGCTCCTGTGGTTGTAGTGTGCGCGGAGATAGAATCTCAGCTTGCGGGTCTGAGCGAAGAGGACAGGAAAGAGATGTTGGAAGCTTACGGGCTTTCCGAACCGGGTCTGAACAAGGTAATAAGGGAGGGATACAAACTCCTGAACCTCATAACGTTCTTCACCGCTGGCAAGAAAGAGGCAAGGGCCTGGACCGTGGTAGGGGGAACGAAAGCCCCAGAAGCGGGCGGGAAAATTCACTCGGACATAAAAAGGGGCTTCATAGCTGCCGAGGTTATAAGCTACGAAGATTACATAAATGCGGGCTCAATGGCTAAAGCCAAAGAGATGGGCCTTGTGCGTCTGGAAGGTAAGGACTACGAAGTTAGGGACGGAGACATAATCTACTTCAGGTTCAACGTTTAGCTCCTCTCTCCAAAGAGCTTGGTTCCCACCCTGACTATGGTCGCTCCCTCTTCAATAGCCACCTCAAAGTCGTTGGACATTCCCATAGATAGGTGGGGTAGACTGAGCTTAAACTCTTCCTCAAGCTTATCGCGCAGTTCCCTTAGCTTCGTAAAGAAAGGGCGAACTTCTTGAGAATTTTCCCGATAAGGAGGTATGGTCATAAGTCCTAAGGGTTTTACATTCGGAAGAGATATAACATGCTCAAGAAGGCTTTTAACCCCGTCTGCGGACACTCCTCCTTTGCTCTCCTCGTTTCCCACGTTTACCTCTATAAGGACCTCCTGAACTGTTCCCGCTCTGGATGCCCTTTTCTGGATTTCTTCAGCCAGGGAAGTGCGGTCCACCGAATGTATTAGAGAAACCCTACCTATCAAGTACTTAACCTTATTGGTCTGCAGTCTCCCTATAAAGTGCCAATCTATGTTCAGGTGAGACAGAGTTTCGTGCTTACTTACGAACTCCTGTGCCCTGTTCTCACCGAAGCTCCTGAGCCCACATCTGTAAAACCTCTCGATGACTTGGGCGGGGACGGTCTTTGATGCTCCGAGCAGTTTAACCTCTTCTTTTCTCCTTCCTGAGCGCAGACAGGCTTTTTCTATAGCCTCAAGGACATCTTCTAAATTCCTACACCTATCCATGAGCGTTAAAAGGTAAGAACTAAGCACCCCCTCAGCGGGTGAGGGGAGGATGTCACTCCATATTCGCTATGAGCTTCTTCCTGTATATCCAGAGGAGGGCTCCCATAGCTATAAAGTAGCCTATGGTAACTATACCCATCAATGTCCTCTTTGCCTTCTCACCTGTGGAAGGCTCGTTTACGGACCTCAGATAAGCCACTATCTTTGCAACCTTTTGAGGAGCCTCCTTGTCGTATTCGGGGAAGAAGAGCTTTGGCATCGAGGTTCCAGGCAGAACTTTCTGCGGATCTATTATGAAGTTGTAAAGGTATCCCGCACCCCTTGCAAGATACATGGTTGATAGGTCCGGGGGAATCTTTCCAAAGGAAGCCTTGAGATTCAGGAGGTCAGCCAGTGCCACAGATTCGTAAACGTCTCTGGAAACGAAGTAACCTCTTATATGGACCTTTCCGTCTTTCTCTTCAATCAAGGGCTTGCCCATCGTCTTCTCTATCTGTGCCCACTCGGGCTTTGCTGTGACAGACATAAGGTATATACCATCGTAACGTAGAGAGTGACAGCTGGAACAGTTCTGCTTGAAGAGCTCCCTACCTTCAACGGCAGCCTTTTGGTCCTTTATTATGTCCTCAACTTCCTCGGGAACTTCGTATTCTACGTGATGGGTAAAGGGATTCTTGACCCATATGATAAAGAAGAAAACTACCGTCAGAGCGGTGAAGAATACGGTTTTAACCAGTCCCCATGCACTCATGACTGACCTCCTTTCGCTTTATACCAGCCCCACTCTATGAAGGAGATAACGGGCAAGGACAGGAAGAACAAGAAGGTAGTGAAGGTAAAGAACATACCCAGCTTCGCGTTGGCGGGTGTAGGAGCCATGGTTCCCAGTATGGTCAAAGCGACCGCGGATATTACGAACACTACAAACATTATGAAGAAGAGGGGTCTTCTTCTTGCGCTCTTTATGGGTGAGAAGTCAAGGAAGGGAAGCAGGAGCAGGAAAACCAAGGACAGGTTAAAGGCAACAAATCCCCAGAACTTGCTGGGTATTGACCTGAATATCTCATAAAATCCCAACAGATACCACTCCGGAGCTATATGAGGGGGCGTCTTGAGCGGGTCCGCGGGCTCAAAGTTATCCGCAGGGAGGAAGTGGGACATATGGAAGAAGACAAAGAAGAAAAAGAGTGCCAAATACCACATCACGTAAGCTCCCTCTTTGAGGGTCATGTAGGGATGGAAGGGAGCGACCTTCTCGGGTTCGTTCTTCTTAT
>CAYSNS010000175.1:0-3698 GCA_964432395.1 uncultured Aquifex sp.
ACCTTGAACAGGTGGGCTACACCTCAAGGCACCACACCTTCTTTGAGATGCTCGGCAACTTCTCCTTCGGAGACTACTTTAAAAGGGAAGCGATAGAATACGCCTGGGAGTTCGTGACTCAGGTTCTGAATCTCCCTCGGGAGCGTCTCTACGTATCGGTATACAAAGAAGACGAAGAAGCCTTCGGGATATGGAACGAAGAGATAGGAGTGCCTTCGGAAAGGATATGGAGGCTTGGAGAGGAAGACAACTTCTGGCAGATGGGAGAGACGGGCCCATGCGGTCCCTCCTCGGAGATATACATAGATAGAGGAGAAGACTACGAGGGTGATGAGAGGTTTCTTGAGATATGGAACCTGGTCTTTATGCAGTTCAACAGGGACGAGAAGGGAAACCTTACCCCTCTTCCCAGACCGAACATAGACACGGGCATGGGTTTAGAAAGGATAGCCAGCGTCCTCCAGAATACCAGAACCAACTTTGAAATAGACATAATCTACCCTCTGATAGAGTTCGGGGAGGATATATCCAGAAGAAAATACGGGGAAGACTTCTCCACAGATGTCGCTCTCCGTGTGATAGCGGACCACCTGAGAGCCCTGACCTTTTCCATATCCGATGGAGTATTACCCTCCAACGAGGGCAGGGGGTATGTAATAAGGAGAATCCTGCGAAGGGCACTGCGCTTTGGATACAAGCTCCACATAGAGGAGCCTTTCTTACACAAAGGTGTAGACCTTGTGGTTGAGATAATGAAACAGGCATACCCGGAACTCGAAATGAGCAGGGAGTTCGTCAAGGGTGTAGTGAAAGGGGAAGAAGAAAGGTTCATAAGAACTCTGAGAGCAGGCATGCAGGCTGTTGAGGAGATGATATCTAAAGCTCAGGAGCAGGGCAGGGATATCCTGTCAGGAGAAGAGGTGTTTATGGCATACGATACATACGGTTTTCCTTTAGACCTTATAGAGGAGATAGCGAAAGAAAAGGGCTTGCGCATAGACCTGGAAGGTTTCCAAAAGGAGATGGAAAAGCAGAGGGAGAGGGCAAGAAAACACTTTAAGGTTGATACAAAGAGGGTAAAGCCCCTCTACAAGCACCTGCTGGACATAGGAAAAGTTTCAAGATTTGTAGGCTATCAGCACTTAGACAGGGAAACTCAGGTCATAAGTATACTCAGAGGCGACGAGCTCGTATCCGAGCTAAGGGAAGGTGAAGAGGGAGAGGTTGTTCTGGATGAAACCCCCTTCTATCCTGAAAGAGGAGGGCAGATAGGTGATACGGGAATAATAGAAAAGGATGGAGGACTGTTTAAGGTAGAAGATACCCAGAGCCCCGTAGAGGGAGTAATAGTTCACAAGGGAAAGGTCCTCAGGGGGAAACTTCGCGTTGGAGATAGAGTTGTTGCACGCGTGGATGTGGAAAGAAGAAAGGACATAATGCGAAATCACACCGCCACACACCTTCTGCACGCGGCACTTAGAAACGTTCTGGGAGAGCACGTAAGGCAGGCGGGTTCTCTGGTAGCGGACAGGTATCTGAGATTTGATTTCACTCACTTCGAAGCCTTATCCCGAGAGGATATAAAGAGGATAGAGGAACTTGTCAACGAAAAGATAAGGGAGAACCTTCCGGTCCAGGTAAAGGAGATGGCATATCAGGAAGCTATAAAGAGCGGTGCGGTAGCCATCTTTGAAGAAAAATACGGGGAAGTAGTCAGGGTAATATCCGCAGGAGAGTTCTCCAAAGAGCTGTGCGGTGGAACGCACGTATCAAGAACGGGTGATATAGGATACTTTAAGATTCTCTCGGAGACTTCCGTTGGAGCGGGTATAAGAAGATTGATAGCACAGACGGGAAGGTGGGCGGTGGATACAGCCTTCAAGGAACACTCACTGCTTGAGGACATATCCCGTGCTCTTAACTCAAAGGAGGAAGAGCTCATCGAGCGTATAGAGGAGCTCAGGGAGGAGCTAAAAGAGAAAGATAAGGAGCTGACCCGTCTCAGGCAGGAGCTTCTGAGATTGCGCATAGATAGCACGGTGAGAAGGGAGGAGGTCGGTAGCGTAACTCTGTTATGGGGCAAGCTCAAGGATGTTGAGCCTCAGGAGCTGAGAAACCTTGCGGACATGTTAAGGAACAGAGCAAAAAATAGTGTTGTGTTTCTTACTTCAGAAAAGGGCGGAAAGTTGTCCACTGTGATAGCTGTATCTAAGGATATATCCCACAAAGTTAAAGCCAACGAACTTATAAAAGAGACGGGCAAAGCAGTGAAGGGAGGTGGAGGAGGAAGGGAGGATATGGCTCAGGGAGGTGGAAATGACCCTTCGGGATTTGAAAAAGCTGTTAAAATATTAAAAGCAAAACTAAAAAACTTTGAGGAGGGATTGCTATGAAAATAAGGTATCTCCTTGCGGGAGTCATCCTGTCGGTCGGTATGGCCTCTCTATCCTGTGAACAGCAGAAGAAGTCCGAAGCTACTCCGGAAAAGCCCCAAACCCAACAAGCTCAGGAAACGGTAAAACAGGAGCCCGAGCCTAAGCCAGAGCAAAAGATGGAGCAAGCCAAGGAGGAAACTCATCAAAAGCAGGAAGAGGTAAAACAGGAAGAGAAACCTCAGCAAGCACAATCGCAGGAACAGCCTAAGCAGGAAGAAAAAGCACCCGCTACCGTCCAAATAGCTGATGCAAAGGAGCTGGCAAACAAGAAGGGATGTTTCTCCTGCCACGACATAAACACCAAGAAGGTAGGACCCGCTTACATAGATGTAGCAAAGAAGTATGCGGGCAAGGAAGGAGCTGTAGAGGAACTTGTTAAGAGCATAACCAAGGGAAGCATGGGCAAGTGGGGCTCAATACCTATGGCTCCCCAACCTGTAAGCCAGGAAGAGGCAAAGGCACTGGCGGAGTGGATTCTGAGCCTCAAATAACCTGCCTGCTAACTCTGTCCGATATATTGCACATAATCTCGTAGGGGATTGTTCCCGCTTCGCGGGCAAGCTCCCCGAAGCTCCTTTTCTCGTTTACCACCGTTACCCAGTCGCCCACGCGAGCGTCAACTTCACTCACGTCTACTACGGTCATATCCATGGTTATATTCCCGAGGATAGGTAGCCTTGACTCTCCGTAGAGCAAATATCCCTTGTTAGATAGGCTCTTCATAAGCCCGTCCGCATACCCGAAGGCTACAACTCCAAGTTTCATTTTGCGGGGTGTTATAAAGGTCCTACTGTAAGATACAGAGTATCCCGCAGGCACTTCCTTTACGGATATGAGCCTGGCTTTTAGCTCAACTGCGGGCTTCAGGTTAAGCGGATAGTCCCTTAGAGGCCTCTCTCCATACAGGGCAAGACCCACTCTTATATGGGTAGTGAAAGGCACCTTGTATACTACACCTGCGGAGCTCTCTATGTGGACCTTTATACCTTTGGGGTAAGCGCTCACTATATCCTCAAAGAGCTTTATCTGTAAGAGGGAAAACTCCCTGTCCGCGGGAGAAGAAAGATGACTCATCACTCCGGTTATGCGCGGGTCGGTTATCACTTCCTTCAGGAACCCCAGCCTACCCATGCCTGTGTCATACTTAACGTGAAAGTGTATATCTTCGTTCTCTATTACCTTCAGATGTTCTACGTCCGATATAACCGGTGTTAGTGAGTAGTCCACCACAAGGGGTAGCTCTTCAGGGAAAACTCCCCCGAG
>CAYSNS010000176.1:0-3692 GCA_964432395.1 uncultured Aquifex sp.
CTCCAGTCCCTCTTCATGGGTTTTTATTTTGCCGTATGCTCTATTTTTGGACAAGGCATTTTAGAAAATAAGGATTACGCATTTACTATCCTCAAAAGAAAGAATCTCTGTAAAAAAATTTACTCAACTTCTGTGTTTATAACGAGCCTTACGTTCCTGTCACCCGCCTTTGCGCTGGTGCTTCCTATAAGGTCTCCTTTCTGAGTCTCCGCCATGGGAGATTTACTAATTCTTGCCCTTACTATCAGGTCTCCCTCTATGAACCTCTCGGGACTTATTTTGTCCTTCCCTGTTACTTTGAACTTGAAGGGAAACTCGGGGTTCTTTACCCTGACTACCGCAACGGGAGCGGGGTTCTTAAGGTCTCTGACGGATATTATCAAGAAAAAGTCTTCTTTAGGGAGTTTGTCTTTAAGGCTTTTGTCTACGTATATGGTTCCCTTTACGAACTGGTTTTTGTATCTCTGGAGCTTTTTCTTCCCTTCCTCCCCCATATACTCCTTGGGGAGTTCCTGACAGGAGAACACGAAAGCTCCCAGGACTGCAAGAATCAAGATTAAACCCTTCAAAAGCCTACCCCCTTTACCGCTTTTTTCTTCCAGAAGCCCACGGGAATGTTTACCTCGTAGAGAGCCTTTTGCAGTTCCACAAGCTCTGATATGCCTTTCATGGCAAGGTCAAGCAGGTTTTCAAGCTCTTCCCTTGAGAAGGTAAACTCCTCTCCCATGGCCTGAACTTCCGAGAGCTTCCCCGTGCCGGTTCCCACAACGTTCATATCAACTTGAGCCATAGAGTCCTCTTCAAAGTTGAGGTCTAAAAGCGGTCTGCCGTTAACGATGCCGACACTCACCGCAGCGACGAAGTCTTTTATCGGGACCGTAGTCAGAACACCTTCTTCGTAGAGCTTTATAAGGGCATCCGCAACCGCCACAAAGGCACCGGTGATGGATGCGGTCCTCGTTCCCCCGTCCGCTTGTATTACATCGCAGTCAACCCATATGGTTCTTTCTCCGAGCTTGGTAAGCTCAACCGCAGTCCTCATAGCCCTTCCTATCATCCTTTGTATCTCGTGTGTCCTTCCGCTTATCTTTCCCTGAACCGACTCCCTTATGTTTCTCGTGTGGGTCGCTCTGGGAAGCATGGAATACTCAGCGGTTATCCATCCCTGCCCCTTTCCTTTCAAGAAGGGAGGAACGCTGTCGGTAACAGAGGCGGTGCATATAACCTTGGTGTCTCCGAACTCTACAAGGCATGAGCCTTCGGGATGGGTCAGAAAGTCCCGTATTATGCGAACTCTTCTAAGCTCATCGTCTTTCCTGTTATCTTTGCGCATGAAGGATTATTTTATCTTAATTTCGTTATAGCACCGATAACTCAAGTATGACCGCAGTCTCATCACATTTGGGAAACTTGGGACAGTTTATGCAATCGCTCCACACTTTGTGGGGAAGCCTATCTTTATCTATCATCCTGAAACCAAGCTTTTCAAAGTAGTCCTTAACATAAGTTAGGGAAAATACCTTCTCTATTCCCAGTTCTCGAGCTTCTTTAAGGCAGGCTTCTATAAGAGCCCTTCCTATACCTTCTCCCTTTCTGTCCTTCCTCACCGCAAAGCTCCTTATCTCCGCAAGGTCCTCCCAAACTATCTGAAGGGCACAGCAACCGAGTATATTTCCTTCCTCCTCATAAACCCAAAAGTCCCTTATGTGTTCGTATATTGAGTTGAGGCTTCTCGGAAGAAGTATTCCATCAGAAGCGTAGGTGTTTATGAGAGAATGTATAGCTCCCGCGTCCTTTAGTCTTGCTTTCCTGACCATGGCGTTTTAATATATCTATTCCGAATATGTCTATCAAGGCGCTTTACACGTTTATTCTACTCGCTCTTGCCTTCTCTTTCACAGCGAAGGGGTTTTCCCAAGAGGTCCTGTGTGTCCATCTACACGATGGTAAAGCTCACTTTGAAAGCGCCCACACTTCTATACCTTCAGAGTCTGACGAGCTACATGTTAAGCTCTCTTCCGACTTCTCCGCCAAGAAGTTTCAATCGGACCCTGTGGCGGATGTAGGGTTCTGTGTGTCGCTGAAACCTTCTCTTTACTATAAATCGGGGGGAAAGTCTAAGGTCCCTCCTTTTCCATCCCGTGTGGATAGCCCGGTTAAAACCGTCCGATTGCTAATCTGATTCCGCACCTTCCTTTGGGCCAGACCAGAAAAGAAGGAGGTGTTCCCATGTTTATCTTGGTTCTCTTTATGTTTGGCTTGAGTTTTGGCATAGGGATAGAAGAAGCTATGAAGACAGCCCTCGAGAATAGTCCTGAAATTAAAGCTCTTGAAGAGGAGCTGAAGGTATTTGATGGAATGGAGCTGTCCGCTGGAGCTTTCCCCAATCCCGAGGTAAGGCTGGAAAGCGGGTTTATTACCAACGACAAAGATGGGAAACCGAAGGGAAGGGCCTTTAACCTGATGGAGTTTGACCAGCCTATACCCCTGTGGGGCGTGAGAAGCAAGGGCAGAGCTGTCGTTTCCGAAGAGAGGGAAGCCTTCAAGAACTTTGCGGAAGCCAAAAAAGGGGAAATTCTTGCAAGGGTTTACAGGTCCTTTTACAGAGCTTTAACTAACAGGGAGATACTCCGTATACAGCGTGAAAATCTGAAAATAGCCCAAGAAGTGGAAGAGTTTGTGAAAAAAGCTTACAACCTGGGAGAGGTCACGGAGCTTGAGCTTCTAAGAGCACGAAGGGAAAAAGACTTTGCACTCCTTCAGGTAAATATCGCTTCCTCGGAATACAAGGCCTCTTTGAAAGAGTTATCCGCTTTACTTGCAAAAGAGGTTAATGAGGTAGAAGGTGCTCTGGATACTCAGCTGTATGCAAGGGAAGTTGATATAGATACTCTGCCTTCTGTTTTGAACCTGAGAAAAAGGATAGAAGCTTTTAGAAAACGGATTGAGCTTGAGAAAGCCCTTGCCAAACCTTCTGTAAAGCTGGGTTTCGTAGTGGAGGACTCCGAAGAAGGATACTACGGCCTCAGAGGCTCCTTATCTTTTGACATACCTGTGTTTTACCGCAGGCAAGGAGAGATACTCCAGCACCTTTATAGAAAACAAACCCTAACGAAGAGGCTTCAGGCAGAGATAAACAGGCTTACAGGACAGCTTGCTTCAGCCAAGATAAGGCTCAGGACTCTGCAAGAGGAACTTCGTCGATTAGAAAACATAGTTATACCTTCCGCACGCGAAGAACTTGAACTCGCCTTAAGAAGCTACAGGCTCAGGGTTATAAGCCTCCTTGAGCTTTCGGACGTGAGGCGCAGGTATTACGAACTCCTTGTAAAAAGAGCACAGCTCCTTATGTCTATGCACGAAGTCTACGCAAAGCTGATAGAAATAGGAGGTTGGAGATGAAGAAGTCTTTGGCTGTTTTGATACTTGTTTGCGGTATATCCCTCGCGGGGGAAGGACACGGACACGAGAAAAAGGAAAGAGAGCACCACCAGGAGATACACCTGACCCAGTCCCAGATTCAGGAGCTGGGTATAAAGCTATACACGGTAAGAAAACAGCCCGCGGGAAGGCTCATAAAGATACCCGCTCAGGTGGAGGAGAACCCCCTCACCAGCTACAAGGTCTTCAGCCCTGTGGAGGGCATAGTGAGAAGGCTCTACGTGAAGGAAGGAGACTACGTAAAGAAGGGA
>CAYSNS010000177.1:0-3682 GCA_964432395.1 uncultured Aquifex sp.
TTATACCGGCGCCGATGCTGAGATTTTTGTAATACAGTCTCAATCCCGTAGTGGTATAGAGCGTTTGACCGCCGGATGCGCTCAACTTCTTGCCGTTTTCTTCGTCCCGTTCTATATTGAGGAAGTTAAGCTCCACCAGAACGTCCAACCTCATCCTGGTCTTTTCTTTCACCAGCAGGTTGTAGGCAAGGGCAACGTCCGCTCTAATTTCGTCTCCGAACTTGTACCTTAATCCGTTATCGTACTGGTTTTCAAAAAACTTCATGTAGGAAGTGCCTAATATTAGGGTAAGCTTATCGGTGAGCATCTTTGTAGTGTTAAACCCGACAGATACCGTAGGCTTTCCGTATCCGAGGCTCTTTACCGGGTCTATTTGTCCCCGGTAGTCCCTAAGGCTGTCCTCTGCGGACGGGATAGAAATGCTTGTGTAAAGTGTAAAGTGCCAGTCCGCAAGCTCGTCAACGCTCTCCTTCTCCGGAACCAGTCTGAAACCTTCGTCGTACTTAAGACCCAGAACTATGGACACTATCGGGTCTGCGAAACCCGCGGTGTTAAACCGGTTGTTCTTATCTTTCTTGTAGTTGTAAGGCAGAAGAAGATAGGCAGAAAGCCAGGGCTTTATCCCATAACCCAGCCCGTAGAACCAGAACTGATACAAGTCTGTCTGCTGAGCATCTTTGTCCGGGTAGATTTTGAACTTTGCCCTGTCAAGCTTCAGGTAAAAGAGAAAATATCCTTCGGGTAGCGTAAGAGAGGAAGAGCTTTCCAAAGGAGAACCCGGCCCGTATAGACCGCTGTAACCCAAGGTAGCAACTCCGTGATGAGCAAATACCACACCTGAAATAAAAAGGCTGTATAAGAGCGCTCGCACCGAGCTACCTCTCAAAAATCAACACTCCTATGTATTCCCTGCCCTGTTTTTCTACAACCGCTTCTATCTCGTTTACGCCTTTCCTGAGCCTGAGTCTTATCTTGCCTCCTTCTCTTGTAACTCCCGCTTGCTTTCCATTGATGAATACCCGCACATCCTCAACCGGCTTTCCCTCCAGGAAAACACCATAATTAAGCTTTTTGCCCACATTCCTGCTCCAAGGACTTTCCAGGGGAATCAGGTCAACTCCTTCCGACATGGGTACTACGCCTTCCCAACTTTTCATGACTCTTATACGGAAGATATGGTGCCCTTGTTTTCCCTCAACTATGAGAACATTACACTCTCTGGGGTCCAGAGCGGACTTTCTAACAATTAATACTTTTCCTTCCTCCGTTGTGCAGGTTGCTCTGTAGGAAGCCTTGCCGTTTATATACAGCTTTCCCTCCTTATATCTGAAAAGAGACTCGTCGTGTGTGTAGCCAAACCCCAATATAGCTGTTAAAAGGGCTACAAGAACCGCAAGCATGTATTAAGATTATAAAAGAATAACTATTCATTCAGGAGGAGGAAGTTGCCCACGGTTAGGGTTTTGAATCTGGGAAATAGAGAGTTTGGAGGCGGAGAGAACCAGAGCATAATGGAGGTCCTTTATAGGTACGGATACAAGATAGACAGTGCCTGCGGAGGACACGGGCAGTGTTCCTCCTGTAATGTCATAGTTCTCGAGGGAATGGAAAACCTATGTCCTCCCACCCTTGAGGAGGAAGAAGCTATAGAGGAGTTCGGGCTTGATGAGAGAGAAAGACTTTCCTGTCAGGCAAAGCTCAACGGCAAGGGTGATGTAGTCATATCCCTACTTATGAACAAAGATAATTACTCGTAATCCTTGTATATGTGTCCGTAATACTTTATCCTCCCCGCGGGGACTTCTTCCTCAATTATCTTGGGGAGTTCTCCCTTTTCCATAACCAGCTCTTCCTTTGCCTTCTCAAGCTCCTCCTCGCTGTAGGCGTAAACGAGGTCTGCGGAGAGGACATGTTCTAAGGACTGGAGAGCTTTGAGCTTGAAGACCTCCTCCTCGGTGGTCTCAGCCTCTATCGTTACTATTATCCTTCCCTTATCGTCGTGGAAGTGAACGTCGCACATTCCCGACTCTTCAAGACTTTTTATCACTTCCTCAAGGTGCTCGGGCTTTGTCCTCACCACGACTCCCGATATGTTCATCTCTCTAACCTCCATATAAAAATTTTCCCGTCATCACAGCCCGTCAGAACTATGTTGTCTACAAAGAGGATAACGCTCACAGGGTATCGGTGCCCCTTAAGGACATCTAAAGTCTTACCGCTCTCAAGGTCAACGAGCTTTATATCGTTCCTCTCGTTGTAGGTAAAGGCTCCCACACGGGCGGAGCTATCCATAGCGACCGCAAAAACAAAAAACTTGGTGTTGAAGCTTCTTCTCATGCCCGACTCAAGGTCATATAGAGCTACCCTTCTGTCCCTGCCACCTACGAGCACTCTCCCGTCCCGGTAATCAAGTCTGTAAAGTTTGTCCTTGTTTATACCCTTGAGCTTTCTGAGAACTTTGCCATCGGAGAGCCTCACGAGGGTTACCACGCCACCCTCGTCAGAAACAGCCACCCTTTTCCTGTCATCGCTCAGGTCAATATCCGAGAGTGAAGAGCGTCCCACCTGCACCCTGTAGATAAACTTTCCGCTTCTTTTGTCCATAACAGCTATCTCATCCCCGAGGAGCGCAAAAAGGAGCCTGTTCTCATCAATAAACCTTCCCTCCCTGATAATCATGTTCCATCCGAGGTCTATCAGCTTTTGAAGACCCTCTCCTTCTCTGTAGATGTAGACCTCGCTGAATCCCCCCGATGCCTCGCTCACTATGAGAAGTTCTCTGCCCGAGGGCGACAGGTCAACAGAGTAAACCTTAGGTGGTATCGGGTTTCCCATAAAGTCCCTTATGGAAGGAAGGTGCACGCTCTTTATAAGCTCTCTATTTTTTAGGCTTATAAACCTGACCTCGCCTTGCTCGGTGGCAACGTAAAGAGTCCCATCTCTATGAACCATATCCGTTACCGCATGTCCTACATTTATCACGCCCTCAAGGACCGCGGAGAAGCCAAAACCAAACAGGAAAAGGAGGAAGCTAACTATCATCCACGACCACCCTTATAGCTCCCGTAGGACAGAGGGAAAAACAGAACCCGCAGGAGGTGCACCTGTCTTGAAGTATTACCGGCTTAGAGAGTCCCTGAAACCTTATGGCATCATCAAGGCAGGGTTCCTTGCAGGAGAAACAGAGGGTCTGATTCCAGGCACTGCAAAGCCTCGGGTCTATGTTAAGGCGTGCCCTTATTCTCTTTTCTTTCCTTTCTGATATCACACCCTTGGGACATACCCGAGCACACTCACCGCAGTAAGAACAGCCCGACCTATCAAAGGACAGATAGGGTGCACCCTCCTCGTCCCTGAGCAGAACCCCCGTCTCACAGACTTTTGCGCAGAAGCCTTCACACTCTTTGCAGGCCAAGAAGTCCGTTTCTCTATCGGTGTAGGGAGGTCTCACAACTTCCTTTCTGTTCTCTCTACCGGAGGGCAGGAAAGCCTTAAAGAGTTCCCTTCTGTTCAAGGCAGTCCCTCTTTCCAGTGCTCAAAGAGGGTTGACCTCTGCTTTGCCTGCGGGTCTCTGAATTCGGGCTTGAATACATTCTTCACAAGGGGCTTTGCATTGGCCTGCTGGGCATGGCACATAACACACTGATACCTCGCGGGGTCAATCTTAAGCTCCTTCTTCTTT
>CAYSNS010000178.1:0-3671 GCA_964432395.1 uncultured Aquifex sp.
GAGAAGGTAGTAAATGGGATGCTTCGGCTCAAAACCTTCTAAGGTCCCTCTGATGAGAGCTTGACAGGTCCTACGAACTCGGCGATATGTAATAGTTAGGAGGTGAGTAGTCATGAAGGCAGAGGAAGCTACAAGGATTCTTGAGTTTGTGAAAGAACACGGGGGACTGGTTGAGAAACCGACCAGGTCCGAGGTCAGGAAGCACGGCATTGTGGCTCTTATACTGCTCATGTTTACCGCTTTCTTCGTTTATATGACGTGGGTATCCTGGGCTAAAGACTGGGATACGCTGGTGGGTGTTTTCGGTGCACTGGTGTTTGCCTTCGGAATAGGCTTCCTCAAACAGTTGATTGTCTACTCAGACCTGAAGGATAAATCACAAATGAGCTATGCTGAGCTGATAAGTGAAGAGAGGAGAAGGCAGGAAGAACGCAAACGGGAAAGTGGAATAGTAGAAGAAGGTGCACCACCCGATGAAAATTGGTTTGATGATTATTATTTTGACCCTTCAAACCCTGGCGGATTGTACCGCCTCTTGGAAGACGAGTAAAACAATTATGAGCAACAGCTACCAATATTTTCCCTGAGAAGGTTCATCAGCTGTTTTCTATTAGCAAGTTCCTGGATAAGCTCACCGAGGGCCTGAAGTTCTTCAGGTTCCTTCACTTTCAGGAAATAGTTCCTCGTATGACTCTGTTTTGTGGTCAGCTTCACCCTAACGTTCCCGTCAGGGAGTAGCATAAGGACAGCTTCCGCCCAGTCGTTCTCTGCTAACTTTTTAGAAATCGTTTTCCCCTCTTTGATAGCCTGTTCTTTGAGCGTCCGAAGAGATGCTCTCTTATCCATCTTCAACACTTACCGCCCTGCAACCTTCGGGTATATCTCTGCCCACTTTTCCTTCATACCTTTTTCAGCTTCTGCAAGGCACTTCCTGTATTTGTCCTGAAGCTCCCTCTGAGCCTCTTTGGTTTTGTAGTCCAGGGGATCCGGCATACACTCCATGTAGGCTGAATCGTAGAGTATGTCTGCCAGCACGCTTTTCCAGTCGTCCCCGAACTCCTCCTTTATCTCTCCTACAGCCTCGTTCCAGCAATTATCTATAAACATATTTATTACGGCTGAGCCCGTTTTACACTTCCCGTTCTCAGCCACCCACCAGAACCTTGCCACCCTTCTCTGTCTTATCTCTGCCTCCGCTCTGCATCTGTTAGCTGCAAGATACTCATCTCTTCTTTTCTCTTCTTCGGGCATCCTCGCCAGGCAGTCGTAGCTCAGCTTTCTTATGGCTTCAGATTTGTAATCGGGCAGGGGAAGTATCTGGAGCAAGGCAAGTCCCGCAAGGGTAAGCCCGAAGGAGTAGCCTGCTGTCAGAGGAGCGGTTCTTGACAGTGGAGCTTCAACGTAGGTCGTGGTTCCTGCAACACTCTGCCTTGTAGCCATCTCCGAAGCAACGTAGGTGCAGGAGGTTCCGAACAATGCGGTAGCCATCAATACCGCTATACGCTTCATATTACCCCTCCACGAAAAATTTTACAGAATGTAAATTACAGGTTCGTTTGCAGGAAATCAAGCGTGAACCTGCCTGTATGAACACGAGTGCATATCAGAAGGTCATATATTATTAATGTAAGGGGGAAGGTTTCAGGGGAATGGTTCTCAGGAGCTTGAGAAGAAGGCTTTTGAGGAACGCGGAATGAGTTTACTTGAGGGAGTTTTGGGAAGGGTTTTAGAAGTGGCTGAGGAGAGGAGGAGGGAAGAAACGGAAAGGCTTGAGAAGTTTATAGAAAAATTTGCGGGCTAAAACCCTGTATCTATGATGCGGAGATGCAGCCCGCTTGCCGAAGGCAGTCCTTAGCCTTGACACTTGCATATGGTAGACCATATAATTAACCTTAAATGGTTGCGGAAAGCGAAAAGTTGGTTAAAGTAAAGTCAACACGACATGCAAAATATCAGATAGCTTACCACTTCGTCTGGATACCTAAATACAGAAAAGAAATCCTAAGAGGAGAAATCAAGGAGTTCTTAGAAGGGCTTTTTAGAGAGATAGCCCAAGAATACCGTTTTGAGATTTTAGCTATGGAGATAATGCCTGACCACATACACCTTTTTGTTTCCGCTCCTCCTAAATACAGCCCTTCCACCATAGCTAAAATTTTCAAAGGAGTATCAGCAAAAAAGCTCTTCCAGAGATTTCCACAGCTACGCAAGGAGTACTGGAAAAACCATCTATGGGCACCTTCCTACTACGTAGGCACCGCTGGACAAGTTTCGGCGGAAACTATTAGGAGGTACATTGAGGAATGTCAAAATCTCTAAGGTGTTTCGTCATATCCTTGAATGACATTCCTGAAGAATACAAGATTGTCCTTGGGTACCTCACATACCACTCGGGCAGACTCTACAACCGGGCACTGTACCTTCTCAAAAACAGGTTCGCTAAAGTCAATATGTTTGACCTATACAACAAGCTAAACTCCTCAATCCACCTCAAAGCCCTCCAGTCAAGAACAGCTCAGATAGTTCTTGATGAGCTTGTAAGAGCCTACAAAAACTGGTTTGAATACCTCAAAAACCCTCAGAAGTTCAAAGAACAGGAAATAAAGCCTCCCAAATTCAGACCGAAGAGGAGACCTCACAGAACCCTTACCTACGACAGGACGGGCTTTAAAGTGGTAGGCACTAAGATAAGGCTGTCCATCTCCAAAGAGTTGAGGAAGTGGTTAAAAGAAAAGCATGATATACACATCAAATACCTGTGGATAGAAACAGGACTTGAGCTTAAGGAAGAACTCATAAGGAATATCCAGATAGTTCCCAAAGGGACAGAGTTTGAGCTTCACGTAATCTACGAACCTGAAATAGAGAGAAAGGAGTATGAAGGCAGCAGAGTGATGGTGATAGACCCAAACTCAGGAAATTTCATGGTGATAGGGATAGAAGGAGTAAGGACTCCTTACATAATAGACGGGAGAGGCTTAAAATCCCTGCTCAGGAAGTATCTGAAGAAGATAGCAAAGCTCCAGAGTTTAAAGGACAATCTCAAAAACAAAAGATTACCTTACCACAGGGTAGAGGAGAGGATAAGTAAGCTCTGGGTGAAGATAAAGAGACTGCTCAGACACTATGCACACACAGTATCAAACCTGATACTTGAGCTTGCAATCAAATACGGAGTTAGGGAGATCTACATAGGGGATGCAGTGAGGAATAAAAATAAAGAGAGCGAACTAAATTCGGTAGCAGATCAGATATGGAGCTTGTTACCTCATGGGAAGGTTAAGGAGTATTTAGAGTATAAGGCTAAGGAATACGATATAAGAGTGGATTACATAGATGAGAGCTATACTTCAGGGGTGGACTCCACGCTTGTGTGTGGAGTCAGCAAAGAAAACTACACCCCTGAAAGAAGAGTTAAGAGAGGGCTGTTCAGAACATCTCTTGGACCTTTGAATGCAGATGTAAACGCTGTGAGGAATTACCTCAAGAAGCTGGGGAGATTTGACCTTACAACCGCTTTGGGGAGACCTGTGAGGCTCAGGGTATTTTACAAGCTCAAGGGAAGTAGCTCCGCTATACCCCTGTATTGGGGTATAGGCAGGAGTAGGGGCGGTGCGAACCCGCCCGTGGTGGTAAGGGACACATTAAGTGTCCAAACCCACCACGAAGCT
>CAYSNS010000179.1:0-3660 GCA_964432395.1 uncultured Aquifex sp.
ATAACACCCACTACGGGCCACATACTCGGTCTGGCGGTATCCACAGTTACAGGTTCCTTTAGAATCTCATAAAAATCACGGTCATACGAAGTAATCTCAAGCTCGTTCGGAAGTTTACCACGCCCAAGCACTATACCAATTATGGCTACCAAACTAAGTAGTAGAGCCTTCTTCATCCAGATAGAATACCTCGTCCGATATAGGCTCGTTCCATCTCTTAAAGCCCGGTAGAGTTTCTATCCTGTTCCATGCGGACCTGTACCATATGTCCTTAGGGTCCCTTTTTACCGGAGCTATTTGGGCTGCTCTGGTCTCTGGATGATACTCCCAGTTCATGTAGTGGTTAAAGTCCTGAACTATATCGGTTATAACTGTTCGGTATTCGTCAATAAGGGTCTGTTGAAACTCCCTCCATCTGAATATAGAAGAGTCCCTGAGGGTAAGCCCAAAATACCCCGCACAGCCTTCGTCTTTGAGCGTAGCTATACCCCTGCCTATAAATGCTCTAAAAGCTGCAAAGGTTTCTGGTGGGTCCGTTATAAACACGTCAAAGCTGGCGAGCATGTCTTCAGGGAAAGGGTTCCTAAGGTCCCAGACCATAGCCTCCGCGTTGTCTATACCGAGCTCTTTAAACAGCCTGTTATCGAAGTCTATAAGCCTCTGGTCTATGTCTATAACGAGAACCCTGTTGGCTCTGCGCGTAAGAGCCACCGCCAGCCCCGTAAGGTCATCCTCCGCCCCCATAACTATTATGTCTCTACCTCTAAGGTCACCTCTGGAATCTATGAACAGAACCCTTGAGACTGTTGTCTCGGGTGTAACAGCTCCTTGGTCATAGTCCCTTATGGCTTTCGGTCTATCCTTTGCCAGTTCCACAAAGGTCCTGTAGAGCTCTTTGTCCCCATAGAAAGGATAACCTCGCCCTTCGCACGCTTGACAGGAAAAGTCTTCCACGGGCTCTATTTTCAGCTCGTCCACCAGGTCGTATCCCTTCTGAGTTAGAAGTATGTCCTCACTATCGTTTATAAAGAGCACACCTTCATCTATGAGCTTCCTGACTATACCAGATGCACCCGGAACGGGTAGGTCGGACAGGTCTACTATCTTCCAGAAGTCTCCCGTTTTCAGGACAGCACCTATCAGCCTTTCTACGTTTCTTCTATGGAGTCTTACTTTGGTTTCTTCTTGAACTTCCTGTGCAACCTTAGAGAGCAGGTCCAACATCGCACCTCCGTATACGCTGGTAAGCTAATATTATAAAGTCTTATGGAAAGGCTTGACAAAGTTCTCCTCAATAAGGGTCTTGTGGATTCAAGGGAAAAGGCAAAAGCTCTTATCATGGCGGGTAAGGTGCTGGTGGACGGGAAAGTTATGGACAAGCCCGGAACTAAGCTTACAGGGACAGAATCCATAGAGATTCAAGAGCTTCCCAGATACGTTTCCAGGGGAGGTTATAAGCTTGAGGGAGCTTTAAAGAGGTTCGGTATAGAGCCTGCGGGCTGGGTTGCTCTGGATGTGGGCTCTTCTACCGGAGGTTTTACCCACTGCTTGCTGGAGCACGGTGTTAGAAGGGTCTACGCTGTGGACGTGGGAAGGGGACAGCTGGATTACAGACTCAGGAAAGACCCGAGGGTAGTTCTGTATGAAAAGACCGATGCCAGAGCCCTGTCTGAGGAACATATCCCCGATAAGGTAGACCTTATAACCGTTGACGTTTCCTTTATATCGGTAACTAAGGTTCTTCCGAGCATTTATAATTTCCTGAAGGAAGATGGCTTAATGCTCATACTTGTAAAGCCTCAGTTTGAACTCTGTCCGAGAAAGGTTAAAAAGGGTATAGTCAGAGAAAGAGAGCACAGAAGGGAGGCCCTTACCAAGGTAGCACACTTCCTAACCGAGTCGGGTTTTTCCATTCTGGGAGTAGTGAAGTCCTTTCCCAAGGGGACCAAGGGGAACGAGGAGTTCTTTATATTAGCCTCGAGGGTAGGCAAATCGGTAGATATACCATCGGAGATTGAAAAGGCCCTTGATGAAGATGAAACGGCGGTGCTCAATGTATAAAGGGAGACTGTTCGTATACAGAAGGAGAGTTCAGTTCTACGAGACTGACGCTCAGGGCATAGTTCATCATTCTAACTACTTCAGATATTTTGAAGAGGCAAGGGGTGAGCTTCTCAGACACATAGGCTATCCTTACAGCAAGATGAGGGAATCAGGTTACGAGGTGGTTCTGCTGGAAGCCTCCGCCAAGTTCAAGAAACCTCTCTTTTACGACGAGGAAGTTCATATAATTCTTAATCTGGAACACATGGACAGGTTTACCTTTACCTTTTCCTATAGGATGGAAGTTGAGGGCAATCTCAGAGCGGAGGGTACCACAAGGCACTGCGTCCTTAAAGACCGCAAACCCGTATCTATTCCCCAAGAGATAAGGACCAGGCTTAACGGAGAAGCTCAGGAATGAAGACGTTCCTCTTAGCAGGGCTTATGTTAATCTTGGAGGTGTTTTTTATGGACACGCTTCTTGCACAGGAGCTTTACATAAGAGACCTGCCTAATGGCACTAAGCTCATAGTAAAGCCCAGGGAGGATACCCAAGCGGTGGCCATTCATGTATGGTTCAGGGTCGGTTCCATATACGAAAAGTATGATGAAAAAGGAATGGCTCACTTCTTAGAGCACATGCTCTTCAACGGCTCGGAGAAGTATCCATACGGAGAGGCGGACAGGATAATAGAAAGCCTGGGTGGTAACATAAATGCAGGAACTTCCAAGGACTTCACCTACTATCACGTTGAGATAGCATATCCTTATTGGAGGCAAGCGCTTGAGGTTCTCTACCAGATAACCATGAAGGCCCTCTTGCAGGAAGATATGATAGAGAAGGAAAAACCTATAGTCATAGAAGAGCTGAGAAGAGGAAAGGATAACCCGACCACTATTCTGTGGGAAACCTTCGAGAAAACAGCTTATAAGGTATCTCCCTACAGATTCCCCGTGATAGGGTTTGAGAATACAATAAGGAGCTTCACCCGGGATATGCTCCTGTCCTTCTACAGGAACTTTTACCAGCCCAGGAACATGGCTGTGGTTGTCGTCGGCAACGTGGAACCCCGTGAGGTGGAGGAAGAAGTCCTGCGAACCTTCGGTAAGGAAGAAGGAAGACCTGTTCCAAAGATTAAAATACCGAGCGAGCCCCAGCAGATAGGAGTCCGCTTTGAGAAAATAGAAGACCCTCGCATAGAGAAGGCCTACTGGATAATAGGCTGGAGGGCACCTGCAGTAGGCAAAACGGACTATTACGGGCTTGTAGTATTTGATGAGATACTGGGTAGCGGTAGAACTTCTGTCTTTTACAAAGAGCTTAAGGAGAAAGGGCTGGTTTACTCCTTCTTTACCGGAGACCTGGGCAGACCGAGGGACAACTTTTACATAATAAGCGCCACCTTTGATCCCGACAAATATGAGGAAGTAAAGCGGAAGGTATTTGAACTGTTGCAAGAAACCTATAAAAACCTCTCCGACCAACAGGTAAGCCAGGCAAAGGAGAAGATACTAAACTCTCGTATTTTTGAAGAGGAGAAAGTGGAAGGAGAAGCTTACTATATAGGTTACTCCTATACTGTTGTAAGAGACCTTGACTTTTACCGCTTCTTTGAT
>CAYSNS010000180.1:0-3643 GCA_964432395.1 uncultured Aquifex sp.
AGAAAGCTCTACTACCCTGTTACCGTGGAGAGCTAAGAGCCACCTCACAGGTCTGGAGAAGCTGAGCTTTTTGGAGGAAGTCCACCTCATTCGCTTGGGCAGTGGAACCGAGAGAAGTATCTCCTCAAACCTTTCCTTCAAAGTCTCTAATCTGCTTTTCTCCTGATGAACTATCCTGAGAGCTACATATTCACCCTTTCCTTTTTTTGTCTTAAATATGTCTTCAACCTTAGCACCGTGCTTGCGCAGGAAACCCTCCAGGGCCTTTGTGGGCTTTCCATCCTCATCGAAGGCTACCTTCCAGGGGGGGCCAAATACTACTTCCTCCTTAGTTATAACTTCGTCCCTGAAACTCTCTACGTAGAACACGAGCCTTCTGGGCGTAGCGTAAGTATTTATCTCATCGACCGCGAGGATTTTCGATAGCTCCGTTTTTATAAAGTCTAACGAAGGTTCAATAACGGAAGGGGGAAGCTCTTCTGTGCCTATCTCTATCAGGAGGTCCTCCATAGCTAAAGGAATATAATAACCCGAAGTTGTCACTTATAATATCAGGAGTCTTTCCCTTCACAGCTTGCACCAAGCTTAACCGCTCCCTTTTCTGACATTACCTCTTTGCCCTCTTCGTACTTAGCCCTTAGTATGTAGCCCAAGGCTTCCTCTCCGCTTTGGCTTACGGAGGTGACAATACCCACCGCTTTGCCCTCCATAAAGAGTTTATCTCCCTCTTCTACCTTTCCTCTGGTGGGATGTAGCTTTACCAAAAGTCTCGGTGTTCTTCCTCTGAAGTAAACCCTTGCTATAGCTTCCTGTCCCACATAACAGCCTTTGTTCATATCTATGGCGTAACTCAGGACTCCTGCCTCTAAGGGTGAGAAGCCCTCTTTGAGTTCCTTCCCTATCCTCGGAACGCAGTGCTTTATCCTGAGCTCCTCAAACTTCGTGTCGTCTATTTGTCCTTCCGGGGGCAGGAGACCTTCGGGGACGTTCCCTATCAAGTCGTATCCCTTCACTTTGAGCCTGAAGGGATTGTTAGCTATCACAAGCCCGTCCCTATATACAAACTCTCCCTCTGAAGGCTCAACTCCGAAGGAGTTTCTCACAAACTCTTCAACGTTATCTCCGAATATAAATACGTGAAGGCTCTGAGGGGTGAGGTCTTCAAAGTAAACCTTTAGCGAGAGCTTGAGCTTGTTAAACTCCTCGATAACTTCCTGTGCAGGTTTTTCCGTATCCAGAATAAAGTAGTCCTTGAACCTGTAGACGAAGAAGTCTCCCACCGGTTGCCCGTTCTGGCGAAGCCAGAGGTTGTAGTTGAACTGTCCTTCCTTCAGACCTTTTATGTTATTGGTAAGCAGGCTGTGGAGGAAGTGAGTATGTTCCTCGGGAGCGGTCATACCTTTCATGAGTATCTTAGCAGGCTTGCCGAAGACCTTAATTTTTGAGCGTTTCAGCTTTATCCACTTCATGGAAGCGATAATCTAACCCACTATGTCTTCTTTATCAATGACCGTCCACAGCTCTTGGGTAATCTCAAGGAAGTCTTCAAGTCTGTTTACGGGTCTGAGGGCACATATCTCTTTCCTCTCTCCATTAAGCAGGTCTTCCTTAAGTAGGGTCCCCTGTGTGTAGTTGTAAGATATCTGGTAAAAGAGGACCTTCTCGGTAAAAGCTCCGAAGGCTTCTTCCCTTATGTGGACCTCGGTCTTCCTCATAAGCGGAACTTTACCACCTTCCGACCTCAAGGCTATCAGCCTGTATATACCATCTATGTCCGGGCTACCACGGTAGGAAATTCTCTTCCGAAAGCCCTTAGATGAGCTACCCTCTTGTGTCAGCCTGCCTTCTTCTCTGTAGAGCTCTACAGTGCTCTCCTGAAGGTTGAGCCTTACCGAAAAGCCTATCCTCGCGATTTCTTGCGTCTTCCCGTTTCGTAGCAGGACCGTTACGTTCTTAAACACCTTTGCGAACCTTTCCATATACTTGAAATTAGCTAAAATACTCCATTATGCGAATAGTCAGCGGGATGAGACCCACGGGAAAGCTTCACCTGGGGCACTACTTCGGTGTTATACGTAACTGGAAAAGGCTTCAGCGAGAGCATGAGACCTATTTCTTCATAGCGGACTGGCATGCTCTAACTACCGCTTACAAGGACACGAAGAATTTGCCCCAGAACGTCTCTGAGCTTATGATAGACTGGATTACCCTGGGTCTGGAACCCGATAAAAGCGTTCTCTTTATACAGTCAAGGGTAAAGGAACATGCGGAGCTTCACCTTCTCTTTTCCATGATTACACCTAAGAGCTGGCTCGAGTGGAACCCTACATACAAGGATTTGAAATACAACCTTCTGAAACTTCAAGATATAGCCCTCCAGTTCAGAGGTGGGCTCAGGGATGCGGTGAAAGAGTTCATAGGCTCAATTCCCTACAGAGTGGAAGACTTTGAAAAGCTGGAGGATAGGCTCCTGGACGACCTTGCGGACAGTCTTATCTCAGCTCTCTTTGAGGGAGAAATAGAACCCGAGCTTCTCAAGAGCCTGAACGTCTCAAAAAGGGAGTTTTACGAAACAGACACCTACGGTTTTTTGGGTTATCCCGTTCTGCAGGCCTCGGACATACTCATATACAAGGGTGAGGGTGTTCCCGTAGGAGAGGACCAGCTTCCCCATATAGAGCTCACCAGGGAAATAGCAAGAAGGTTCAACCACCTCTACGGAGAAACGTTTCCTGAACCGAAAGCGATACTTACCGAAACACCCAAGGTCCCGGGCACAGACGGTAGGAAGATGAGCAAGTCTTACAACAACGCCATATTCTTTGCGGACACAGAGCAAGAGGTTCAGCAAAAAGTTATGAAGATGTTCACCGACCCTCAGAAGCTACGCAAAAACGACCCCGGAAGGCCGGAGATATGTCCCGTGTTCATGTATCACAAGCTCTTTACCGGTGACAAAGGAAGGATAGAAGAGATAGAAAGGGACTGCAGAAGCGGAAAGCTGGGCTGTGTGGAGTGTAAGAGGATAATGCTTAAAGGTCTCGAGGAGTTTTTAGGACCTCTCAGAGAAAGAAGGAAAGAGGTAGAAAAGAGCATAGATGAGGTAAGAGACATATTCCTTCAGGGATCGGAAAAGGCAAGACAGGTAGCTATGTCAACTATGGAAGAGGTAAGAAGGTCCATGAACTTGGTATGGTAGCGCTTTTGATTGCCCTGCTTCTACTTACCCTCATATTATGGTTCTACTTGTTTCCTGTGCGCTTCGTATCGGGAGCAAAGAGAACAGATACGTTGCTGGAACCTCCGGAGTTGTTCCTATACTCCTATGTTCTCCACATACATACCCAGTTCTCATACGACTCACTGGGAAAGCCCGAAGATGTAATCAGGGCAAGGGACAATCTGGGCATAGACTACGCTATAGTTACCGACCACGACGACGACAGTATCAAAGCCTTTGCGGACCAAAGGCTCATAGCGGGTAAGGAAGTAAAGCTCAACAACGAGAAGGGTCTCGTCGGAGACCTGCTTGATATAGGAGAGCTCAAGATAATAGCTCACAACTTCAGGGAGAAATACCGCTGGCGTTTAGGTAGACCCGACGATTACCTTCTGGAACTTATAGACCTTAGGGATGCCCTCT
>CAYSNS010000181.1:0-3318 GCA_964432395.1 uncultured Aquifex sp.
AAGGGCCTTGAGGAACTTCGCTCTGTGCAAGAAAGACCTCTTTAGGCTATCGTAGGACTTTATACCTGGATTATTTTGCATAGAAAAGTTAAGTAGCTTTTCAAGTTCTGGCGGGTAAGCTGTGGCAACCCCTGCGAGAATCATGAGTATTAAAAAGATTTTCATCGGAGTTAATCATAGAGATTTGGTGGTGTGAATTCAACGTTTATAATTTTCGTTAATTTAACAGAATTTAATCAAAACTGTTGCAAGCCCTGTAGCAAGTATCCAAATGTCAGGACCAAGTTTTTGCCCAGCATGAATCACTTCCTTATAATTATATGAGGAGCCGGAAAAACGGAAGCTATGGTAATATTCAGAAAACACGTTTAGTCTCCTATGTGCATCGCGGTCACCGAATCCCACTGGGCCACGTGGAGCTTAAGCCAGGGGACCAGTTTCTCCTTTAGGAACTTAATAACCGTATCGGGGTCTTTAGAGCCTTTCCACTCTTGGTGGAGTTTCGCAAACTCTCTTCGCATGTTATCGTGTTCCGCCTTATGCATGGGATAACCGAAGAAGTCCGCTTCTCTCATAAGGGCCTCCTCTGTGGAGAAGTGCTCCTCAAGGTCAATTAGGAGCTCATCCATGAGTCTGTCCGCTTCCTGTATATCATTTTTCTTAAGAGCTTCGTAAAGGCTGTTGATTATTGCTATCTCATCCTCATGAACCGCGTTCATAAACATGTTTGCCACTTGCTGTATGTCTCCGGGTTTGATGAGCATAGGTGTACCTCCTGATAGCTTTTTCACTCCCTGTTATGTTAGTAAATGTTTATTATAAGTAAATGATTGTTATCACAAAGATGGTCTCAGACTCACGTCTCCTGCGGTTATCCTCTTGTATCCTTCGGGCGTTCTTAGCAGTAAAAACCCTTTATCATCTATGCCTTCCAGAGTCCCTGTTACTTGTTCTTCAGATAGAACCACCACCTCACTACCCACAAAAAGTAGCTTCTTCCTTATGGGCTTCAGGAATGGGTAAAAGCCCTCCCTTTGATATAGAAGTATGTCCCTTTTAAGGAAGAAAAGCAGTCCAGAAAGGACGTCCCGTCGGTCAAAGGGATTACCTCTGACCAGCTTCATAGAAGTGGCTCTGTTTCTGATATGCTCGGGGAAAGCTTCCTGATTGACATTCAGGCCTATTCCTACAACCACTTTGTTCCCGGACCTTTCCGCAAGAACACCAGCTATTTTTCTACCCTGTGCGTATACATCGTTAGGCCACTTTATGGCGGTTTCTATACCTACGCTATCGAGGAAGTTAGAGATTGAGAACCCTACTACTAAGGGAAGTTGAAGAACCTCCCTAAAATCTTCCGCATTCAATACGAAACTAAAGTATAGGCCTCCTTCCTGAGACTCCCACCTCCTTCCCTTCCTTCCTTTTCCTCTTTTTTGTCTGTCAGCAACAACCACTGTCCCCCACGGCAGTGACCACTCTTTTAACCTTAGCTGGGTTGAGTCCGTTTCCCTGAGCCAGAGCAAGCACTCAAACATCAGTGCCTGAAGTGTCTCATAGATGTTAGCACCATCGCCATGCGGTGTTCATTTACAGCGGAGAGAACTTCCTCGTCTCTTATGGAGCCTCCAGGATGTATAACTGCGGTAATTCCCGCCTCGTGGGCTATGTCTATGGAGTCTCTGAAGGGAAAGAAGGCTTCCGAAGCCAGAACCGAACCCCTAAGGTCAAAGCCGTGCCTTTGTGCCTTTTTAATGGCACATCTTAGGCTGTCAACCCTGGAGACCTGTCCAGAGCCTATACCCAGGGTTCTCTCCCCTTTGGCTATGACCACAGCGTTTGACTTAACGTATTTGCACACTTTCCAGGCAAACAGGAGGTCTTTCATCTCCTCTGGCGTGGGTTCCCTTTGGCTTACCGTCTTTAGCTCCGAGTAGAGTTGAGTATCCTCGTCTTGAATAAGGAATCCTCCGCTTACCTTCTTTATATCGTAGGTATAGTTCATACCCAGGAACCTTATGACTCTGAGGTTCTTTTTCTTACTCAGCTCCCTGATGGCTTCTTCCTCATACTCGGGAGCGACCACAACCTCAAGGAACATGGAGGTAAGCTCCCTTGCGAGCTCACCATCAACACTGTCGTTGAAAGCGACTATACCACCGAAGGCGGACTGGGGGTCCGTTTCCTTAGCCTTGAGGTATGCATCCTTTAGGTCTTTTCCTTTGGCCACCCCGCAGGGGTTGTTATGCTTTACTATCACACACACGGGTTCGTTAGGGAACTCAAGGGCTATCCTGACCGCGGAGTCCGCATCAAGGTAGTTATTAAAAGACATCTCCTTTCCCTGTAGAACCTGGGATTTGGCTATACCCAGCTCTTCAAAGGGACTTTGGTATAAAACTCCTCTCTGGTGCGGATTTTCTCCGTATCTGAGCATAGTAGGAAGTTTCATAGGTATAGAAAGCTCTTTTGGAAAATCCTCTATAGAAAAGAGTGTCTTTAGTGCGTTCGATATGACGCTGTCGTAGTAGGCTGTGTGGGAAAAGGCTTTCCAGGCAAGGAAGGCTCTATCCTTCTGGGTAAGTTCACCCTTCTCAAGCTTCTGTGCTACCCATTCGTAATCCTCAGGGTCTACTACCACCGTGACCCTGAAGAAGTTCTTAGCTCCCGCTCTTATGAGGGATGGGCCTCCTATGTCTATGAACTCCATGAGTTCCTGCTCGCTCAGGCCCTCCTTCATCATGTCCTCAAAGGGATATAGATTTACGACCACCACATCTATGGGAACTATACCAAGCTCTTCCAGCTCTTCCTTATCTCTGGCTACCCAATCCCTGTATAGGAGACCTCCGTGTATAACGGGGTGTAGTGTCTTTACTCTACCCTCAAGTATCTCGGGAAATCCCGTTACCTTGGCTATCTCCTGCACTTTTAGACCTTTTTCCTTTAGATACTTTGCGGTCCCGCCGGTAGATAGTATTTCGTAACCGAGTTTCTGGAGCACCTCCGCGAGTTTCTCTACCCCTTTTTTCTCGTATACGGATATAAGAGCTCTCATGCTTCTATTATACTTATTGGTGCGGGGGAGTATGTTCAGAGCCTTTCTGCACGATATACTTGAAAATGACCGTTCAAGGCGGTTCGTAATCTATCAAAGTTTTTCCTTCAGTATGCTCATGCTCTCGGTTATATTCGGTATATACGACGAGCTGAAAGGATTTCACTCCGCCCTGCATCCCTTCATATTCAAGTTTGAACTCTTTGTATCGGGCATTATAGCCTTTGAATACATAGGAAGATTTATACTTGCGGAGAGAA
>CAYSNS010000181.1:3328-3633 GCA_964432395.1 uncultured Aquifex sp.
ATGTAATAAATCCCCTTTCAATAATTGACCTGATAGCCATATTTCCCTACTTTCAGCCCCTTAGAATCCTGCGTCTTGTGGTTATAATCGCCCGCTTTCTGAGAATAGCCTATAGATACAGGTATTTTGCCAAGGGTATAACCTTTATATTCAGGAGTATATCCTTTGAGTTCTACTTCATATTCGCCTTCTTCGTCCTCTTTTTTATAGCTTCTTTGCTGATTATGTATTCTCTGGAAGTAGGAGCGGGCAATCCCGATGTGGGTAGCCTTTTTGATGCTCTATACCTTGTGGTTATAACCATG
>CAYSNS010000182.1:0-3615 GCA_964432395.1 uncultured Aquifex sp.
GAAGGAAGCCCAGACTCTGATACTCCTTAACCATCCCAACATAATATCCCTACAGAGTTACCTGTACAAAAAAGACAAAGGAGAACTATACGTTCTTTATGAGCTCATGGACATAGGGGACCTGAAAGAGTATGTGCTGTCAAGGGGAGGGCTCCCTGAGAAGGAAGCTCTTAAGGTTCTGTGGAACATCACCAACGGGCTTGCTTTTCTCCACAGCAGGGGATACATCCACAGCGACATAAAGCCTGAAAACGTGTTCGGCAAAAAGGTTCTCAAAAGTATAGTATGGAAGCTTGGGGACTTTGGACTCCTGAAGATAAGGGGTTCTGTTTCCGTAATTGACGTAAAAGGCACCCTGGGATACATCGCTCCAGAAGTGTTTCGGGGTGAGATTCACCGCAGTAGTGACATATTTTCTCTGGGATGTCTCCTTTATTTTACCCTTTTTAAAGAAGACCCTTTCCACTGCGATGACAGAAAGGAGAAACTCAAGCGCAACAAGGAAGCACTTTACGAACTACCAAAGAGTGTATCTCCCAAAGTTAGGGAGCTATTTCAGATAATGCTGAACAAAGACTACAAGAAGAGATTCAGAACCGCTCAGGAGCTTAAGGAATACATGGTTGCGGAGGGGCTCGTGTGAGATATACTACCGGTGAGTTTTACCGTAGCAGGGATACCTTTGCGGACAGAATTTATTGCTCCGAGGATACCTTTGCGGTTGCGGACGGTATGGGCATAGGCGAGGGCGGAAAGCTTGCAGCGGAGAAAGCAATAGAGCTGGTTGACAAGTACAGACCCTTTACCTCCCTTGAGGACATGGAGGATTTCTTCAAAAGGGCAAACCGTAAGATAATGTCCGCCATAGACCGCCTCGGTGATAAGCACATGGCGGGGACTACCCTGAGTGTTCTCTCTCTACTGAATGGCAGGTTCATAGTGGGACATGTAGGAGATTCACGCATATACCTTTGGAGGAAGGGAAGGATAAAACTCCTCACACAGGACCAGGTCATGTTCAAAGGTGGCAAAAAATACGTGCACGCTCTGGGTATAGAGTGGAATCCGCAGGTGGTGCTAACAGAAGGCGAGCTTAAGGAGGATGATGTATTCCTGCTTATATCGGACGGTGTAATAGAAGTTCTTACCGAAGAGGAGCTTGAGGGCATGATTACCGAAGATATAGATGAAAGCGCAAGGAAGATACTCCAAGCCTACAGCTCTTACAACCCCAAAGAAGACCTATCCTTCGTTATAGTTAGTTCCAGATGAAGACTTATAATAATAAGACAGCTTATGTTTGAAGTAACGTTCCTCGGAGCCTTTCTTGCGGGTGTGCTCGCATTCCTGTCCCCATGTGTTCTTCCCATAATACCCGCATACCTATCCTACATATCTGGCGTGGGTATAGAGGAGGTTCAGAGGGAGCAACGACTCTTAAACTTTAAGATATTCTTCGCTACTCTCTTCTTTGTGCTGGGGTTTGCCATAGTCTTTACCCTGCTCGGAGCGGGTGCTTCCTTTATAGGACAGTTCTTGAGAACCTACCAAACGGAGATAGCCAAGGTGGGCGGAGGGCTGGTGATATTTTTCGGACTACACTTTGCAGGAGCTTTTCTCAGACCCAACTTTCTCAAGGAGCTGATAGCTGTCCAGGCTTTCCTCACCTCCCTCCACTTGCTTGGAGTAATAGGCAAGGAGGTCTTTTTTAACCTCACAGGTGCCTTGGCTATAGTGCTGGCTCTGTATCTGTTCGGTGTTCATGAGTATCTCTATAGACAGCTCAAGAGGGAGGCTAAAACTAAGGCTTCTTACTTAGGAGCCTTCATAATAGGGGTTATCTTCGCCTTCGGGTGGACTCCCTGTATAGGGCCCATACTGGGCTCAATACTGTTCCTGGCTTCACAGCAAGATACTGTGGGAAAAGGCGCGACAATGCTTCTGTTGTTTTCCTTCGGATTGGGCGTCCCTTTCCTGATAGCGGGGCTGATGTTTTCGCTCTTTCTCAGCTTTGTCAGAAAGTTCGGAAGGTTTTTCGGTGTTGTAGAATTTGTAGGAGGTCTGCTCCTCGTATCTCTCGGTCTTATGCTCGTCCTTGACAAACTCAGCTGGTTCGCTTCCCTCGGGGTAGGTATATGAGGGTTGTAGTAGTGGACTACGGTATGGGAAACCTCCGCAGTGTAGCAAAAGCTCTTGAGGCCGTTGGTTTCGAAGAGGTTGTTGTTTCCTCAAGTTCGGAGGAAGTTGTTTCCGCACCCGCGGTAGTGTTCCCCGGCCAGGGGGCTTTCAGGAAGGCTATGGAGAACCTAAAGAGCCTGTCTTTGGTCCACCCCTTGCGGAAACATATTGAAAAAGGCAAGCCCTTCTTGGGTATATGCCTTGGTCTTCAACTTCTCTTTGACAGGAGCTACGAGCACGGGAAAACTGAGGGACTTGGAGTTCTCAAGGGTGAGGTTATTCTGCTCCCTCCGAGGGTAAAAGTTCCCCATATGGGCTGGAACCAGGTTTGGATAAGGAAGAGAGAGGGCCTGTTCTCTAATATCAACGAAGGAGACTTCTTTTACTTCGTCCATTCCTATTGCGTGGTTCCACAGGAAGAACAGGTTGTAGCTTCGACCACCGATTACGGCGAACATTTCGTATCCGCAGTTCAGACGGAAAACCTCTGGGCGGTCCAGTTCCACCCGGAAAAGAGCCAAAGCAAAGGACTCCAACTGCTCAGAAACTTCAGGAAGTTTTGCGAAAGCGAAGCCTAAAAAGCGATACCTACGTTTCCGAAAAGGCCCTTTATCTTTATGTCGCTGTTAACATCGCCCAAGTTGTCCAGCTTGAGTCTCTCGTATCTGTAGCCTAAGCCTACGAAGAGAGAACCCAGTGAGGGAATAGAGATGGGCTTGAGCCTAACTTCACCCGTAACGTCGTAGTATAGGTGCCCCGAGTAGGTTATTCCTCTGAGCTCTCCCAGGAGCTTCACGTAACTTAGGTCTACACCTACACCCACATAAGCCATGGGTATGGCGGTCGTCAAGGATTTAGACTCGGTAGTGCCCGTATTTACTTCGGTAACCGTTCCTTTGAATCCGATAACGCGGAGATTTACACCCAGCTCGGGATCTAAGATGCCTCCGGTAGCTATGCCCAGAAATGGTAGGTTGTAATACAGGCCAAGGTCATAGTGGTTAAGCCTGACCGAGCTCTTAATTCTACCGTTAAAGGTAACACCACCGTAGGTAAAGCTCCTATCCGCCTCTCCTTTAAAACTCATGGGAATGTATTGGAGGTATAGGTTGGGGAGAACGGGAAGCTCCAACTTCATCCTCGCAAAGGGCTTGGTTTCCCTTCCCAGAGCCATGTCCCCCTTTACATCCACTCTGTCACCCTGATACTGTATGTATCCGGACGGACTGAGGCTCAACGCTCCCAGGGAGACCTCTCCTTCAAGACCCTCCAGTGCATAGGAAAAACCTGTAAAGAGTGCAAGCATGAACAAAACCCTTTTCATAGCAGTCCTGGTTACCCAAACCGTGCAAAATTGCACGACTCAGGTGCCGGGTTATTTATATCCCGCCTATTCAGGGTGCCCAGAAACCCGGCAGGCGGTATTTGGACACCCAT
>CAYSNS010000183.1:0-3603 GCA_964432395.1 uncultured Aquifex sp.
GTTCTTGAAGGCAGGGTCCCTCCCCAGAAAGCCTTTGTCAAGGATAAGAGAGGACTTAGCCTATCTCTACTGCCTGCCAATCAAACCAAGAACAAAGACGCGGTGAATACGGAAAAATGGTTAGAGCTCGTTCATGAAATAAAGGAAAACGGAGAATTTGACTTCATAATAATAGATTCCCCAGCAGGGATAGAGCAGGGATTTAAGATAGCGGTATCTCCTTCCGACCGTGCGTATATAGTGGTAAACCCGGAGGTGTCTTCCGTAAGGGACGCGGACAGGGTCATAGGGCTTTTGGAGAGCATGAACAAGGAGGACTACTGGGTCATAGTAAACCGCATAAAGTGGAAGATGGTAAAGAGGGGAGAGATGCTCTCTATGGAAGACATAGTTGATATACTCAAGGCCCCTCTGATAGGTGTAATTCCAGAAGAGGAAAAGCTCGTGGACTTTACTAACAGGGGAGAGCCTATAGTCCTGCACCCTAAATTCAATGCATCAAAGGCTATAATGGACATAGCTAAGCGGACCCTCGGCGAGGATGTCCCCTTTGAAAGATATGGAGAAAAAGAAGGGTTTTTGAGCAGGCTCTTTGGAGGTTGAACTGTTGTTGAACATAGGTTCTTTTTTTAAGAGAAAGAGTAAGGACGTGGCCAAGCAAAGATTGATGCTTGTCCTGAGTTATGAAAGGCAGGGACTTCCTCCAAACATAGTGGAAAAACTGAAGGAGGACCTTATAGCGCTCTTTTCTAAGTACCCGCAGTTCGATGCACAGGGGATAGATGTCTCTCTGAAGAAGAACGAAGACGAGAGGGAAGAGCTTTGGATAAGCATACCTTTCAAAAGTTAAGAAGTCTCTACGAGCTTTAACTTCCGCTCGAGTTCTTTTGCTCTCAAGGCATCTATAAATTCGTCCAGCTTGCCCTCAAGAACATCCTGAAGTTTATACAGGGTCAGGTTTATCCTATGGTCCGTTACCCTATTCTGGGGGAAGTTGTAGGTTCTTATCTTTTCACTCCTTTCTCCGGTTCCTACCTGTTCTTTCCTCTCTCTTGCTATCTCTTCCCTCTTCTTTCTCTCATAATAGTCTTTAAGCTTAGCGTAGAGTATCTTAAGAGCTTTCTGTTTGTTTTGAAACTGGGAGCGTTCATCCTGACAGGAGACCACTATACCCGTAGGTATATGGGTTATCCTAACCGCTGTCTCTGTTGTGTTTACATACTGTCCGCCCGCACCGGATGCCCTGAATGTTTCTATCCTAAGCTCCTGGGGATTTATCTCCACGTCCGTTTCGTCCGCTTCGGGAAGAACTGCAACGGTTGCGGTTGAGGTATGTATCCTTCCACCAGACTCCGTTACAGGTATTCTTTGGACCCTGTGAACACCGCTTTCATACTTGAGCCTTGAGTAGGCTCCCTCACCTTCCACAAGGGCAATAACTTCTTTGTATCCCCCCAGTCCGGTCCTGTTGGCACTCAGAACGTTAAATCTCCAACCTTTATCTTCGGAGTACTTCTGATACATCCTGAGGAGGTCCGCAACGAATAGAGCTGCTTCCTCTCCTCCCGCTCCTGCCCTAATCTCAAGAATAACGTTCTTAGAATCGTTCGGGTCCTTTGGCACCAGGAGCATTTTCAGTTTGTTTTCAAGTTCCCCGAGCGCCCTAGAAAGGTTATGAACCTCTTCCTGAGCAAGCTCTCTTATCTCGGGCTCCGCACTCCTTAGCAACCCTTTAGTCTCTTCTAATTCCTTTTGGACCTTCTTATACTCTCGGTAAGTTTCGTATATCTCCGCGAGCTCTTTATGCTCCCTGCTCAGCTCCTTAAATCTTTTTATATCCTTAACTACTTCTGGGTTCGAAAGCTCTTCCTCAATCTTCTGATATTTAAGGACAAGTTTTTCCAGCTTGTCTATAAGCTCCTTCTTCAGCATCAACCTTCCTTCTTATCACCGGGAGACGTAAGCTCTAAGAATGCGGGCTTTAGCCTGAGCTTCCCGGTGTAGAAGGGGTGACACTGACTGCACACTTCAACGTGAACAGTTCCGCCCTTTGTAGAAAGTAAGGTAAATGTGTTCCCACATCCGCACACGAACGTCGTAGGCTGAAGTTCGGGATGTATTCCCTTTTTCATTCTCAAACCTCCGATAAAGAGCTAAGTATTATACTACGCATTCATAGCTTTCAGAAACTCCTTGTTGGTCTTAAACCTCCTGAGCTTATCCAGCAAGAATTCCATAGCTTCAACCGCATCCATAGTTGCAAGAAACTTCCTCAGAACCCACATCCTCTGAAGCTCCCAAGGCTCTACAAGGAGCTCCTCCTTCCTCGTTCCGGACTTCTCTATGTTTATGGCGGGGAAGACTCTCCTTTCCATGAGCCTTCTGTCAAGGTGTATCTCCATGTTTCCCGTTCCCTTGAACTCTTCGTATATTACGTCGTCCATCCTTGAACCGGTCTCTATAAGAGCGGTAGCTATTATTGTCAAAGAGCCTCCTTCTTCTATGTTTCTCGCTGCGCCGAAGAATTTTTTCGGTCTTTGCAGTGCGGTCGCCTCTATACCTCCCGACAGGACCCTTCCCGTAGGAGGTGTGACCGCGTTGGAAGCTCTGGCAAAGCGGGTCATTGAGTCAAGAAGGATAACCACGTCCTGCTTGAGCTCAACCAGTCTCTTGGCACGCTCAATTACGAGCTCCGCAACCTGCATGTGTCTTTCAGGAGGCTCGTCAAAGGTGGAAGCTACGACCTCCGCACCGTCTCCTACTATCCTTCTCATCTCGGTAACCTCTTCGGGACGCTCGTCTATGAGGAGTATTATCAGGTGAACCTCGGGATGGTTCTCTATTAGAGCCCTTGATATCTTCTGAAGGAGAACTGTCTTTCCCGCCTTGGGAGGAGCAACTATCATTCCCCTTTGTCCCTTACCTATGGGAGATACAAGGCTTATAACTCTGGTTGAGAGCTCTTTTGGGTCAAACTCAAGGTTGAACCTCTCTGTAGGGTGGTAAGGAGTGAGCTTGTCAAAGGTGGGTCGTGCACGCAGGACCTCTGGCTCCGCAGGAAGTCCGTTTACCGCTTCCATCTTTATTAGGGCCTTATACTTCTCGCCTTCCTTGGGAAGCCTTGCGAAACCCACTATGGTGTCTCCCGTTCTCAGGCCGAACTTCTTTATTTGAGAAGGCGCAACGTATACATCCTCCCAGCTGGGCATGTAGTTGTTCTGAGCACTTCTCATAAAGCCGTAGCCCTCGGGTAGCACTTCCAGAACACCCTTTACAAATACGAGGCCCCCATCCTTAGCTTGAGTTTCCAGTATCCTCTCTATTAGTTCTTCCTTTTTGAGTCCTGTGGTTCTCGTAAGGCCCAGCTCCTTACCGAGTTTTTGAAGTTCCTGAAGTGTCATCTTCTTGAGCTCTTCAAGGGTGTAAATCTTTTGAAGCTCCTGCATGCTTTCCTCCTGGCTATTTTCCTATGCAAAACCTCGAGAATATGCTTCCGAGGATATCTTCGGTAGTTATAGAACCTAATATCTCTCCCAGATAGTCGGACGCCTCCCTTATATCCAACATAGCTATCTCCGGGCTGATTTCTTCTCTGGTGTATCT
>CAYSNS010000184.1:0-3565 GCA_964432395.1 uncultured Aquifex sp.
GAAAGGCGGTGAAGCTGAGCACACCCGCGGAGCTTTACGACCTGTTGGCTCTTATAGGCTCTGTGGGCAAGTATGTAGTTAAGAACGTCTACAGAAATTACGACGGCGAGATCGCGGCCACCGCTTCTACACAGAGGCTCTCACTTATGGCGGGTCAGTATGTGGGCAAGGACGACCCTGTCATGATAGTGCGTGCTCAGAGCGGTTTCCCTGCGATAGGAGAGATTCTTGAGCCCTTCGCAAGGCCCTGGATAGTGGAGGGGTGGATGAGAGGCTCCCACAACGGCCCCCTTATGCCCGTATCCTTCGAGGATGCAAGGCCTTCCCGTTTCGATGGACCACCGAGGGTTATAGCTGCAGGTTACCAAGTGGCGGAAGGAAAGCTTGTTGGACCTACGGACATGTTCAGGGACCCTGCCTTTGACAAGGCTCGCAGGACCGCCCAAGATATGGCGGATATACTCAGAAGACAGGGGATATTTGAACCCCACAGGCTACCTGCGGAGGAGATGGAATACACTACCTTGCCCAAAATTCTCAAAAAACTGGAGGGCAGGTTCTACGACCTGGAAGAACAGAGACTGGACAAAGACCAGGTGCTTGAGAAGGAGGATATGGATTAGAGTCTATCCCCTATATGCTTCTCAAGGAAGCTGAGAATGTAGCTTAGCTTCCTGTCCCTCTTTTTTTCCTCTTCTATCCTTCTTATGCCGTGTATAACCGTGGAGTGGTCCTTTCTGTTGAAGGCTCTCGCTATCTCTATGAGAGATGCGTCCGTTAACCTCTTACACAGGTAAAAGGCTATGTGTCTGACTTTGTTTATCTTCCGGGAGCGGTTGTTAGCAAGCAGGTCCTCGGGCTTAAGACCAAAGTGCAGGGCTGTGTATATCCTTACTTTGTCAATCTCGCTCCCGCGAATTTTCTTCTTCTTAAAGTGCTCAATACCCTGAAGCTTTATACTTCTGATGGTTCCCTCTATGTCCCTTACGTTGTCGGAGGTCTGTTTTAGAATCAGCTCTACAATCTTGTCCTGGAACTCTATCCTAAGCTCCTGAAGCTTACGTTTTATTATCTCTAACTTGGTCAGCTCATCCATGCAGACCTCGACCACAAGACCGCCTTCAAACCTGCTTATAAGCCTGTCGGATACGTCTCTGAGTTCTCTGGGATGACGGTCGGAAGCCAGAACTATCTGTTTATCCTTCATGAACATAAAGTTAAACACGTTAAAAAACTCTATCTGTGTTCGTTCCTTACCCGACAGAAACTGAACGTCGTCAAGCAGAAGGACGTCCACCTGCCTGTATCTGTTTCTAAAGTCAGTTATCTTGCCTGCCTTTATGGCCTGCACCATCTCTTCTGAAAAGTCATTGGCGGACTTGTAGACTACGCTGTGTCCCTTGCTTGCACACTCATTGCCTATGGCCTGTAGCAGGTGTGTTTTCCCCAACCCCACTCCGCCGTATATAAACAGCGGATTATAGCTCTTTCCCGGTGATAGGGCTACCTCCCTTGCGACCTCGTAGGCCAGCCTGTTTCCCTCACCTACCACAAAGTTTTCAAAGGAGTATCTTCTATTCAAACCTTCGCATTGTTTTGGCTCCTCTTCCTCGTTGCTTCCCCCTGCACTTCCGTCCAGATGGAACACAAGCAGGTTACTTAGGGAATTTCCCAGCCTGGAAAGTAGCAGTTTCTTTGTGAACTCCAAAAGCTCTTTGTCCTCTGTAGTAAGGTGTATCTTTCCCTGCCGTTCCTCTATATGGAACTTGGTCAGCATTTTGAGCAGAGACCTATCAAGGCTCTCCACCTTTGAGAGAAAAGCTTTTATATTGTTCCCCTCCATGTTTTCAAGGTATTTTCCCAGCTCCGAGAGACCTAAAGAAACCCAATTAACCTTTGCTTATCATAAACTTAAATCTTCTCTCCCAAGTCATTTAAAGAGCGATAAAAATTCCTCCTCCGACAGCGGAGGCACCTCTTCTATACGCAAGTTTTCCCTCAGGTGCTCTTCCCTGCTCATACCCACAAGGGCTGTCCCCACGCCCGGCGTGCTCCTTACAAACTGAAGAGCAACAAGAACATCACTGTCTATACCAAATCTCTCCTTGAGCTGTGGAGGGACCCTACCTATAACGTTTCCCTGGTATATAGATGCGCTCGTATACACGTATATGCCGAGCTCCTTGCACGCCTCCAAGGTAGATAGTTTTTTGTCGCCGAGCCTTTGGTTTTTCAGAGAGAAAGCTTCGTGCATACCGAGGTTGTAAGGTAGCTGTAGGAATCTAAAGCCGTGGTCTTCTCCGCCTACCTCCGTAGCTATCTTCCAGGTGTCCTCTACGGACAGATACTGGCGAGCTCCTTCAGGTATACGGAAGCCATGCCACGTTGCAAGACCATAGTAAAGTAGCTTTCCTTCCTGCCTCTTTTTCTCTAAGACACTAAAGCACTCCCTTAGCTTCTCGTAGAACTTTTCCCTCTCCGTGAACAGAAGCTGTTCTTCGGGATTGTGGACATAGTATACATCTATCCTATCGGTTCTAAGGTTCTCAAGGCTCTTTTCAAAGCACCAGTTTATGAACTCTCCTCCCAAGTAGTGCCCCTGGGGAGTCATCTCGTTGGGATCAACTATGCCCGTCTTTATGAAGTTCTCCTCAAAGAACACCTTTGGGTCTTCGCCCAGGTCCGCATCGAAGGGTATGTATCCACCTTTAGTGGATATAAAGAGCTTATCCCTTCCCAGCTCCTGTATAACCTTACCTATAACCCTTTCGCTCTTCATGTAGCGGTAGTTGATAGCGGTATCCACCACGTTTATACCAAGCTGGACTCCCAGCTTTATGGTCTCGTGGTATCGTCCGTCCGTTTCCTCATCAAGCTCACCCAGGTAAGTGCCTATGCCTATCTCAGAAAGTTTATACCCGAGAAACTCCCTGTATCTCATAACTAACTTTCCTCCTCAGGTTTTGCCAGACTTTTGTCCTTTTTGTTCTTTACCGTTTTACCAAGGAGTATGGATATCTCATAAAGTAGTAAAAGGGGAACCGCCATTAGCACCTGCGTTGCCACGTCCGGTGCGATTAGTGCTCCTACCAGGAAGGCTACCACTATGAAGTATCTTCTGAACCTCTTTAACTGCTCCTGTGAGACTATCCCCGCCCTTTGGAGCATGTAGAGGAATATAGGCATCTCGAAGGCTATACCGAAAGCTATCAACATCTTGAGAATAAAGCTTATGTAGAGATTGACCGACAGGTAGGGAGTGGCAGCGAGCTGGGAAAAACCGAGTCCCAGCAGGAACTTAAGTGCCATAGGAAGAACCACGAAGTATGCAAAGACACCACCCATTACAAAGAGCAGGATTGATGATAGTAGTAAGGGTATAAATAGCTTCTTTTCGTTGGGATACAGGGCGGGCTCCACAAATTTCCATATTTCAAATAGAATTACCGGAGACGCTATGATAAGGCCTACGGTCAGGGAAATCTTTATCAGGATGAACAGAGGTTCTGTAGGCGACAGGGTTATTAGCTCTACCTCCGGATAGGACCTTACTACGGGAAGCTTA
>CAYSNS010000185.1:0-3563 GCA_964432395.1 uncultured Aquifex sp.
TCTCAATCCTACCGGCTCCTTTAAGGACCGTGGTATGACCGTAGCCATCTCTAAAGCTGTAGAGAGCGGAAAGAGGGCGGTAATATGTGCATCCACGGGAAATACCTCCGCTTCCGCCGCAGCCTACGCAGCGAGGGCAGGTCTGAAGGCTTACGTTCTGCTTCCCAAGGGAGCGGTTGCCATAGGTAAGCTCTCTCAAGCCATGATTTACGGTGCAAGAGTGCTTGCAATAAGGGGAACCTTTGACGATGCTCTTCACATAGTGAGAAAGATAGGAGAGATGTTCCCCGTAGAGATAGTTAACTCTGTAAATCCTTACAGGATAGAAGGGCAGAAGACAGCCGCTTATGAGGTATGCGATGTGCTGGGAGAGGCACCCGACTATCACTTCATACCGGTAGGTAATGCAGGCAACATAACCGCTTACTGGAAAGGTTACAAGGACTATGCGGAGAAAGGACTGGTGGAAAAGCTCCCCAAGATGATGGGTTGGCAGGCGGAAGGTGCTGCTCCCATAGTTAAGGGTTACCCCATAAAGAACCCCCAGACGGTAGCGACCGCCATAAAGATAGGGAATCCATACAGCTGGAAGAATGCTCTCAAGTCCGCCCAGGAGTCCGGTGGCAGGATAGACGCTGTCAGCGATGGTGAAATTCTCTACGCTTACAAGATGGTAGCCTCAATGGAAGGTATATTCTGTGAACCCGCATCCGCTGCGAGCGTAGCAGGACTTATAAAGCTTACGAGGGAGGGCTTTTTCAAGGGAGGAGAAACCATAGTATGCACTCTGACCGGTAACGGACTCAAGGACCCCGATACCGCCATAAAGGTCTGCGACGAGCCGACAACAGTTCCTCCCAGGCTTGAGGCGGTAGTAAAGGAGCTCGGCTTCTGATGAGATGGATATACAGGGAGCTAATCACCGTAGGTAGGCTTCTGTTTGAGGAGGGTCTGGTAAGCGCACGTTCTGGGAACCTGAGCAGGGCATTTGGAGACAGGATGTTCATAACCCGAACGGGCTCAAACATGGGTTTCCTTTCAAGTTATGACATTCTTGAGCTCCCTCTCAGGGAGACTACCATACTTGATACAAGAGCATCGGTTGAGCTTCCCGTCCACCGTGAGGTCATTCTCAGGACCGGTAAGAGCTCCGTGGTCCATGCCCATCCTACATACACACTCAGGTTAGCCTACGAAACGGAAAAGATAGCCCCTTTAGATTCAGAGGGAAAGGAAATTCTGGGGGAAGTTCCCGTTCTTAGTCTTGAAAAACCCTCCGCTTCCGAGGAGCTTGCGAGGGAAGTTTCATCCGCCCTGAAGAGCCTGCCCGCGGTGGCAATAAGAGGTCATGGTGTTTTCTGTGCACATAAGGAGCTCATGAGGGCTTACAGCTACGTATCTACCCTTGAACATTCTTGCAAGCTAATATTGACAGGAGGTCAGGGGCTATCATCTGATAAAATCATGAAGTAGTTTCCTCAGTTATCACAGGAGGCAAGAAATGGCAGAGGAGATTGTCTATAGAGGTTGTAAGCTTCCCCCGGACCTTTACTACGATATAGACAACCAGGTATGGTTCAGGGTAAACGAGGACGGAACCGTCACGGTCGGAGCTACGGACATAGGACAGGCGAGGGCTGGGAAGATAATAAACATAAGAATAAAAAAGCCCGGGAGGAAGGTAGCCAAAGGTAAACCTTACGCATCGTTAGAGAGCGGTAAGTGGACCGGTCCCATACCCGCCGTCATTGAGGGAGAGGTCATAGAGAGGAATGAGGAGCTGTTCGACAACCCCGAGCTTATAAACGATGACCCCTACGGTAAGGGCTGGATAGTTAAGGTTAAGCCTTCCAACCTTGAGAGAGACCTCAAAGACCTGGTAACGGGTGAAGAGGCTCTGCAAAAGCAGAAAGAGTATATAGACAGAGAAGACGTCAACTGTGGAGAGGAGAGGGCACAGATAAGCAAAAAGTACTACAAGTGAAGCCTCTCCCTTATGAAGGGAAGGAGTCCTTCCACCCGAAGGGTAAAGTTAAGGGCAAAGACGTTGTCCGCTTCGGGTAGCTTTACCATATCCTTGGGTGTTGTGATGTAGGTTTCTTTCTCGGAAAGTTTAAAGCCCCTGTAGTCGTAGTGGTCCCGCAGACTCAGAAACTTCTTCACTTTAAAACCTAAGTTCTTGAGGACCTTGAGAAACTGCTCGTTACTGCCCAGTCCTGAGAAGGCTATAACCTCACGGCCCCTTATTGACTCAATCGGAACTTCCCTGAAATCCCTATTAAGCAAAGAGGAGAAGCTACGAAAGAGCTTAAAGACAGGTTTGTCTCCAAAGTGGAAATCAAAGGGCTCAATCTCCTGATAAGAGAGAACTATAGCATCCGCCCTGCTGAGGTTTTCTAAGGGCTCTCTCAGTGTTCCTTCAGGAAGAAGCTTGTTTTCTAAGTCCTTCTTTCTTAACAAAACTATGTCTATATCCCTGCGGAGTCTTCTATGCTGGAAACCATCGTCTAAGACTATGAGCTGTGCTCCCAGCTTTTCTATTGCAAGGCGAGCACCTTTATACCTGTCTTCGGATACAACTACAGAAACTTTAGGGAGAGTCTTGGCAAGTAGGAAGGCCTCGTCCCCAGACTCTATCCATGAGGTTTTCAACTTACCTCGTTCTGAAACTACTACCGTTCCTCTGGTTTTTCTCTTGTAACCTCTCAGGACAATGCACACGGAAAGCTCGCGGGAAAGCTCCTTAGAGAGGAAAGCCACCAAAGAGGTCTTCCCGGAGCCACCCACAGACAGATTGCCTACGGATATAACGGGAACAGGAACTCTCTTAATGTCAAGGAGTCCATTGTCATACATAGTGTTACGTAAACTGACCGCTCCGCGGTATAAAAGGGAAAAGGGACGCAGTAAGAACACCTTAAAATATTAGCACCATGGAAAGAGATAGACTAAAGGAGCTTATAGTCAAAAAGTGTCTTAAGGTGGCGGACCAGCCCGTATTCAAGCTTTCCTCGGGCAAGCTCAGCAGGTTCTACGTTGACCTGAAGCAGATAACATTTGACCCTGAAGGTGCGTATCTGGTGGGTAAGTTAATGTATAGGCTTGTGAGAGACTTTAAACCGGAAGCTGTAGGAGGTCTTACCCTCGGTGCGGACCCCATAGCCTACTCGGTATCCTTTGTATCGTTCATGGAAGGTGCACCCATAAAGCCCTTCGTTGTTCGCAAAGAGCCAAAAGGACACGGTATGAAGCGCCAGATAGAAGGGCTCGTCTCTGCCGGCGAGCGTGTAGCTGTGGTGGAGGATGTGGTAACAACTGCGGGCTCTTCCCTTAAAGCGGTCCGGGCATGCAGGGAGGCAGGGCTTGAAGTGGTAGGTGTGTTTACCATAGTAGACCGTCAGGAAGGTGGTAAGGAGAACATAGAGGAGGAAGGGCTTGAGCTTTACTCGCTTTTTAAGCTGTCGGAGCTTCTTGAGACCTAAGTCTGTGGCTTATAATGTAAAATACTTTAATTCTTTGGAGGAGAAGCGTTGGCAAAGCTGAAGGGTCTCAAGTGTAGAGAG
>CAYSNS010000186.1:0-3562 GCA_964432395.1 uncultured Aquifex sp.
TTAAGAAGGGCTGGAAGTGTTCCTCTTGCGGAGCGGTCGTGTGGGACACGATGTTCGGGAAGAAGATATCCAGGAACATTGCGGTGAAGCTTCTGAAGGGGGAAAGGGTCCTTGTTAGGGGACTGAGGTCCAAGAACGGCAAGAGGTATTCCGCTTACATGTGCATTGAAGGGGGCAAGGTTAAGCTGGAGTTCGGGACTTGAAGTTTGCTTTGATTAGAGGGTTAGTAGTTATGAGAAGAAATCTACGAATGGCTTATGTTAGAGTTTTTGTTTTTATTGCTATCCCGCTATTAATTGTGTTTATGGTTATTGCGGGAAGTTTGTATATATACTCTGCGGAACCGCCCTTTATCAAAGAGGCTGAATTATGGCTTAGGAAGTTTGGTTTAAATAACTTATACCGCGATAGAGTAGATGCTTATCTCGCGTCTGTGGACGAAGGCTGGGACATAGACACTCAGTTTGTAGGTAAATGCAGGTTTAAGAACTCTGTACGAGACGGATATATCTATTTTGGTCGTGTAAAACAGGGTGGATACCATGTTAGGGGAGTTAGTATCCAAGGAAAGAAAATAATAGTAGTAGAGAGTACATGCCCTCTATACAATAAAGGGTGTGAATGGGGTAAGGTGTTCGGAGTTATTAAAGTTGAGAATAATAGGATAGTTAATATCAAGTTATACGATGGCCTCGTAAACCAGGGGGATAGAGAGAGTGTTGTAAAGCTTATATATTACTTGACAGGCTTATATGCTTACCGGCGTGGGGAGATTGGCGCTTATTACAGGGCATTGGGGATTTTTGCTGAACCTGGTAGAGTCATTTTTGCTGTGCTTAAGAAGATAATGGGATAGGGGAGCTGTCAGCTCCCCGAGGGACATGACTACTTATTAGCCTTGAGGAACTCTACAAGAGTGCAGAGCCCTTCATAGGGATACCAGGTAAACACAAGCTCGTGGCCCCTGAAAACGAGAAGCATGTTCCCTGAAAACAGGAACTCCAACCCCGCTTCAGGGTAATGATGCTCAAAAGTTTCCACGAGCCTTTTGGCATCCCTGACGACCTCCGCGTAGAGTTTGGTTCTTTCCATGACCACTCACCTCCTCTGAGAGATTAAGCACTTATCACCCGTATACAAAGGCGTTTATCACTCCATTAAATGGGAGAAGGAACCCCCACCATGGAGCCGGCGGGTGTGGACCCTGAAGCAAGTCAGGGAGCCTATCCCTCCGTGCCGCCTGCGTGAGGGTTGCCTTATAGGTTATGACCACGTGTTTATGAGGTCCTTGAGGAATCTGAGGAGCTGGAGTAGAGCAGGGTAGCTACGGCTATCCCATTCAAAGACGCCCGTTACGATAGTACGCCCGTTTACGGATATGTCGTAGCTCCCGCTCAACCCGTCATCCCAAACCTCCAGGAATATATAGAGGGAACCCTCATGAAGTTCATAACGGTTCCCGTTCCCGGAGAAGGGATGACTCCTCAGAAAAGATTTGATTGTGGAAGTGTAGGCAGACTGAACCTGTCTCCTTACTTCTGGGGATAGCATGACCACTCACCTCCTGCTGAGTTTTTAGATGTTTATATGGTAATCCCAAAGTTTATAAATGGCAAGTGCTTAATATTGCTGATAATGTAAGGTTGTGTGGGCTTGCATTAATTAAATATAGGGATTTAATATAAAGTATTATGGGTTGGTTAAAGAGGGTTGCTACTTCCGTATTATTGGTGATTGCTACATCAACAGCAGGAACAGCAGGGGAGCTTAAGCAATTCCTTGATGAACTCGGCGCAAGCTATAATTACACTCCCCCGTCAAGTTACAGGGCGGGGAACTATCAGGTGTATGCGGGACCTTCTCTTAGAATGAGTCTCCCTAATAAAAACATATCCCTTTTAACCTATACGCCACCACGGTTTAAGGCGGACTGTTCAGGGCTTGATTTCAGTGCAGGTGCCATAGGTTATCTGGCGGAGAACTTTGACCAGATAATATCAAACTTCACAACCATGGGTTTATACGGCTTTCTAATCGGGATGGCATCTACATCACCCACTATTGCAGAGGTTATGAAGTGGCTACAGCAGGTAGAGGAGATAGTCAGGGCTTTGCAGATGAAACCTTGTGAAATAGGGATGGTGCTCGGACAGATGGCGGGGGAGAAGATTAAAGCCGGTATAAAGACAGGTGAGATGGGGACCTCTACAAGTTCAAGCTCCGAGAAGGAAATCAAGAGAGTTATACAGGATATAGCAAACTGTGTTTACAGAATAGCGGACGGGAACTTCAATCAAGCTCTTGAGAACAAGCTTACAGAACTCGGTTTTTCTCCGACGGTTGCTCAGGTGGTGGCGTATAACCTATTTCCCGTAGTTAACCTGAATGCTAAGTATGACTCTTCTTCCGGGAAGTGTGATTTCAATCCTCAACCACCACAACCACCGTTGCTATCGGTTCAGGAACTTCTCTACGGCTGGCAGGCGGGCAAACAAATCAGGGTTCCTTCAGGTGCAGGAACAAATCTTACCTTTACAACTTCAACGGAATCTCAGCTGTCGGGGGGCTTGTATGCTTATTACAGAGACAAGCTACAGTCTATAGTAAACAACATAAGGAGTGGGTCTGTAACTCCCGACGATAAGAAGCTTCTCTATTCTCCTGTTATGGCTCCTTACAGGAATTTAATCTTTGTTATAGCTTCTCATCCCGAGTATGAGCCTCTCTTACAACCGATAGCCCGCATGTATGCACTCTCGGTGCTTCAGATTGCTGTAGGGGATATAGTATCCGCGCAGAAGATAGCTTTAGACAAGCTTTATTCATCTGCAAGGGTTGAGGGAAATTCTAAGGAATTCCCGGTAGACCCTGGTTTGCTGATGGAGTATGGTGAGAAGGTGAAGAAGGCATCCAAGGAGTTCATGGATTTCTATTACAAGGAGCTTGCGAGTTTGAGAAATGAGCTAAGCACTCAGCTAACGATGATAGAGCAGGCTCAAAGGTTGGAGCAGGATGCATCAAGACTTGCTGTCAATTTGCTCGGAGTGTCAATTGGTGAGTGATGTGGTTAGTTCTGCTGATATTTACAGCTTTTGTGTATGCGCTGGACGTTAATCAACTGAAAAATGAGGCTCTTAACTACGCAAGCCAGGGAAGTTCCATAGGGCAGAATGCTAAGAACAGAGCTGAGAACATAATCTGTGTACGTGGGGGTGCTGATTGCTCTTATCAGGGACAGGACCCTAAAAATTTTTCTCAGGAGTCTCAGGCACGGCAAGAATATCTTAATCAGGCAAACGACCCCAATTCTGCTCTTGGCAGAGCGTTATCAACCATATGGTCCACATCTGATGTAAAAAGCACCCTGTATTATCAAAAGGCTACCGAGCTCTACCAGTGTGCACAGGTATCTCCCGATGGTAAGTGCCAGAAGTATGTAGGAGAAAGCTACTATGGGGATTGCCAGACTGTTCAGGAGTGTGTGTCTCAGACAAGCAGGCAGACTTATGCGGAGTATATGTGTTATGTGGATACTCAAGAGCAGACTACAGCAGGAGAAACT
>CAYSNS010000187.1:0-3549 GCA_964432395.1 uncultured Aquifex sp.
CCTTGTGTGTCCCTTCTTCTCAAAGAAGCTCAGGAACAGCTCCCTTATCTCGTGTGTGCTTAAACTCATGGCATTTAAATTATATACGTAAGGTTCTTATCTGCAGGATTCAGGTCATGGATGCTTCAACATAAAGAACTTGAGGTGTATATTATTTATTCCATGCGGGATTTAAAGGTCAACAGGGAGCTTGACATAAGGGGTGAGGTATGCCCCTTTACCTTCGTAAAGAGTAAGCTCGTTCTTGAGCAGATGGAAGAAGGAGAAGTCCTCAGAGTGATAATAGATTACGAGCCCTCCGCAGAGAACGTGCCAAAGAGCATGAGAGAGGAAGGTCAGGAAGTTCTGGCGGTGAACAAGATAGGGGACAACCTCTGGGAGATTCTGGTCAGAAAAAGGAAATGAGGGTTCTTATAGTCGTAACGAGCGTTCCCTTTGCCAAGGACTACAACACCATAACGAACCTCGTTCAGAAGCTCACCGAAAAGGGACATGAGGTCAGCCTGTTCCTGTCGGGAAACGGAGCCTATTACCTTGCAAGACCAGACGCGGGACTGATATCGGAGAAGGGTGTTAAGGTTTACTTTTGCGCCCACTCCGCTCACCAGAGAGGTATAGACAAGGTGCCCCCTTGGGCGGAGAGCAGTTCCACCTACAACCTGTCCCGCATGATGGGTGAGTTTGACAAGGTGATAGTCTTCAACTGATGGGAAGAGAAAAAGAAGAAACCCTAAAGACGGTTATTGATATCGCTAAGGGTGTAGCAGTTGGGTGTTATGTGTCCTCTTTTGTAGGCTATATACTGCAACACAGGGATGAAAGCTGGGCACTTCTTTCAGGCGGTTTGGTCTTTACTGCTCTGTCTTTGTCATTATCTTATCTGTATGGAAGGAGGTCATGAGTATGACCCTTGATATAATTTTAGCCCTAACCATTATAGCCCTCTTCCTCGTAACGGTAAGTTACTTCCTTCTAAGAGAAAGCCCGGAGGAGAAAACCAAGCCATGAGAACGGTATTCATACTCAAGGGAGACCCCTTCTCCTGGAAAGCCCACGAAGCCTTCCGCATAGCGATAGCAGTGGGCATGAACCACGAGCTTGTCTTCGTCTTCATAAGGGACGGCGTCTATACCCTCACACGCTGGAGTCCCGAGAAGCTGGGAGTTGAAAGCTTTGAGAAGTTCTACGAGACCCTGGACTTTGTTAATATAGAGCTGGTGGTAGAGGATGCATCCATGCAGGAGAGAGGTTTAAAAGAGACGGACTTCGTCCGTGAAGTTAAGGTTCTTCCTGCGGAAGAGATAAGCGAGCTTATAAATTCAGCAGAGGCGGTTTACGTATGGTGAACACACTCTGGCTCGTCCGCAAGCTGGGAGACTTTTCTTCCGAGCTTCTCTCCGACAACGACATAGTTATCCTCATACAGGACGGCGTTCTCAGGTGGCCTACCCGTAAGGGTTGGTTCGTATGCAAGGAGGACGCAACAGCGCGGGGCTTAAAGGTCCCCGAGGATATAATGAAGAGCTACGATGAGATAGTGGAGCTTATAGAAAAATCTGAGAGGGTCATAGTCTGGTGAAGTGGGAAATATCAAAGACCTTCAGGTTTGAGGCGGGGCACAGGGTCTGGAAGCAGAACCTGACCCACGGAAGGGGTGCCCAGTTCACTAAGGACGTGGAGGTGCCCCAGAACAAGTGCATAAACCTTCACGGACACAGCTACATCCTTGAGGTAACCGTAGGTTCTGACACCCTCAGCGAACAGGACATGGTTATGGACTTCTATCACGTCAAAAACGCCCTCAAGGAGCTTATAGATACGATAGACCACAGCTTCATAATAGACAAGCAAGACCCTATGTATCCCCAGCTCAAAGAGGTGGCTGAGAAGTTCGGTGCCATGAAGATATTTCCCGTTGACTTCTGCCCCACCGCGGAAGCCCTCGCAAAGTTCTTTTACGACTTCCTAAGTAGCAAGCTTGAGCAGGCAGGACTCCTCGGAGAGGTCAAGGTGGTGAAGGTGGTCCTCTGGGAGACAGCCACCTCAAAGGCGGAATACAAGGGTAACTGTGCGGACATAGGAACTTCGCCGTAGGTGAGAGCTTTTACCTGTAAAATTTCTAATAAAATTACATATGTGGAAGAGCTGGATAAACTTCGGGAAGAGATAGACCGCATTGATGAAGAGATACTTAGTTTGTTAAATCAGAGAGCGGAGTTAGCACGCCGGATAGGGAATATAAAGAAGAAGCAAAATATGAACGTCCACGTTCCTGAGAGGGAGAGAGCCATTTTTGAAAAGATAATAAAGCTCAATAAAGAAAGGTTTGGAGAGCACTTTCCTTCAGAAGCTCTCATACATATATATAGAGAGATAATATCCGCTTGCCTTTCTCTGGAAAAGCCTCTGAAGATAGCCTACCTTGGTCCGAAGGCAACCTTTACCCACCAGGCAGCGCTCGAGAGGTTCGGCCTGTCCGCCCATTACGTTCACTGTGCTACCATAAGGGATGTCTTTGAGGAAGTGGAGTCCCGCAGGGCGGACTACGGCATTGTTCCGGTGGAAAATACCACCGACGGTGTGGTCAACTACACGCTTGATATGTTTTTAGAAAGTGAGCTGAAAATCTCGGAAGAGATAGTGATACCTATAAATCTGCATCTGCTGTCTACACTTTCAACCATGTCATTCGTAAAGAAGGTTTACTCCCACAAGGTAGCTCTCGGGCAGTGTAGGAGATGGCTTGAGAAGAACCTACCGCAGGCACAGCTCATAGAGACTGATAGCACTGCCAAGGCCTGTGAGATAGCGCTTGAGGAGGACAACTCCGCAGCTGTTGCCAGCGAAGTGGCAAGCTACACATACCACCTCAACATACTGGCGAAAAACATACAGGATAGTGGGGATAACTATACGAGGTTCCTCATCATATCCCACCGCGAAGTAAAGCCCACCGGCTCTGATAAAACGAGCTTAATATTTGCGGTGAGGGATGAGCCGGGAGCTCTATACAAAGCTCTGGAAGTCTTCTACAGGAGAGGTGTTAACCTGACCAAGATAGAGTCCAGACCATCGCGCAGGAAGGCATGGGACTATGTCTTCTTCGTAGACCTGGAAGGCCACAAGGAAGAACCGAGAGTGAAGGAGGCTCTTGAAGAGCTCAGAAGAAGGACCCAGATGGTCAAGATACTCGGTTCCTACCCCAGGGCGCTGATTAGCGAGTAACATCCTCTATCGATTCCTTGAGAACATCTAAAACGTAGTTGATATCCTTTTCCTCTATAACCAATGGCATCATAAGAACCATGACATCGCCCAAGGGTCTGAGGAATACTCCCTTCTCCCAGCATCTCCTTGCCACCCTAAAGCCCATCCTCTCACCGTAGGGATAAGGTTCTCCTTTTTCCTTATCTTTGACCAGCTCTATGCCTGCCATGAAGCCCAGCTGTCTCACATCCCCCACGTGCTCAAGCTCCCAGAACTCCCTCAGCCTATCTGTGAGTAGCTCTATCTTGGGTTTTAGCCTTTCAAGGGTTTTCTCCTCCTCAA
>CAYSNS010000188.1:0-3533 GCA_964432395.1 uncultured Aquifex sp.
ATTCCGGTCCTGTCAAAGTATTCCTTTACCATTCGTGTAGCCTCTCCCACACCTATTCCTACTATGGGGAACTTCTGTTTCATCTGGAGTATAAAGCTCTTTAAATCCTCACCCCTCAGACCCCGTGTAGGTTCTCCATCGGTAAAGAGTATGAGGATACCCCTGTGGTGACTTTTCTTGGTATAAATCTCTAAAGATTCAAGTCCTATACTTACCGCCTTACCCAGGTCCGTTCCGCCTCCCGCACCGGAAAGTAGTTCCATTATCTTTGCCTTTGCGGACCTGTAGTCCTCATCAAAAGCTTTGAGTTCGTAAACGTTGTCATTAAAGACCTTTATGGAGAAGGGCATGCGGAGTTTATCAAGGACCTCCGAAACTAAAAGTAGTGAACGGACAGCGTTCAGAATTTTTTCCTCCTTCTTCATGGAAGCGGATATGTCTATCAGCAGTTCAAAGGCCAGCTCCTTTCTCTGGGGAATCTCTCTGCGTGTGTATATTCTTCCCCGCTTTATGGGAACCTCGGTAGGTATCTTTTTAAAGTTCAGCCTCTTTCCAGAGAGGTATCCTCCTCCCCAACTTTCCTCTTCTTCGGGAAGGAGATTGTCAAACTTCCGTTTAAAGTGTTCCACGTAGGGGAGAACGCTCTTTATCAAGAGCCTGTATTTCTTGAACTCCTCCTCGGTAAGACCGTGCTCCTTTTTATACTTCCTATCAGTGTCAGAAAGCTCTTTATCTTGAACATCTTGCTTCTTCAATGAATTTGAGGATGCTCCCTCCTCTTCCCAGCCTTTGAATATGAAGGTAAGAAAGCCCCTATGCTCTACGTCCACTTCAAGGGTTTTGGGTAAGAAGCTCTGGAGGAAGGCTATATCCTTTTCAAGCATATCAAGGTAGCTCATCTGCTTTACGTAGTCCCTCATCCAGTCCTGCATCGAGTTGAGGGCCTTAAGGAGCTGTTTCCTCTCGGGTTCAGGTATATCTACCGAGTGTCTTTCTTTATACTCCTTTATGAGTTCCTGATACTTCTGAGGAAGCTTTTTAAGTATATCGGTCATTATCCTACCGCGATGAGCGTCCTCCCTCACCTTTCCTCTCGCTTCATCTATAAGCAGGTCTACATAGTTCAACTCTTTGGCCTCGTCAACCAACACCCTGAACTTAGTCCAGAGCTCTTCCATGAGTATGTCGTATGCGGTTTGATGTTCCCTTTCCTTTATATATTCGTAGAAGCTCTTTTCCATGCTGTCCACATAGTGCTGTATCTCCTGGGAAAAGGGAATATTCTCTCCCAACCATCGGTAGACCAGTGAGAGGGCAAGCTGGTGATGGGGATATATAGGATTTATATCAGAAATGGTCTCCTTTAAGCGAGCCTTAAGACTGAACACCGCAGAGGGTGTTTCCTCGACGATTCTCTCGTCCGCTTTAAGGGTTTCCAGGACCGCAAGCAGAACAACGAACGAAGTGGGAACATATCCTGCCCTGAAGACCTCTCTCTGCCCCAGCCTCCAGTGAGGGAAGTGGGTATTCAAAAGGTAGCTTATCTCATGACGGACCGAGTTTATGGCCCAGTCGTCGGTCCTTCTAAGGAAGTCTACAACGTTAAATACTACTCCTTTAGGTCTCTTTACACCGGGGGGTATATCGTCTACCTCTCCCCTCGCCCACATCTCAATTACGGGCAAGTATTTGGGGTCCCAGCCCGAACCCCAACCTTCATAAGAAGGCTGAACCTCTATGTCAAACTCGTCTTCCAGGAGCTTTGATATTACCTTCCACCTTTCCTTCATAACTATTTAAGTTAGTCTTCCAGCTTCTTAAGTCTTATCTTTCTGTAAACCTGTTTAAACTCCTTGTCTATGGGTTTACTTCGTGTAAACCTGACGAACTCAAAGTAGCTCTTCTCCATAAGGACGTAAGTTATACCCAGTGCTACGAGAAGAACAGCGTAGCCTATCAGGTCTGTGTAGCTGAACCTGTGCTCAAACATGGCTATCACTATCTCCCTGACTACGAAGACTATGCCCGCCTCCAGCATCTGGCGCTTTCTGATTCTTTTATACTCTATTACGTCCAGAAACACCCTAAAGAGCTCTATCAGGACAAAGAAGTTCAGGATATTTTTTATAAGGACCTTAAAGGCCTCTCCGTGCTCCAGCTTGAACTCTCCCTCCATTATGTGTGTGGCGAAGAGTCTGAGGTCATAGAGTATTATGAGAATGGCAAGCACAAGTGTGAGAATAATTATAGGAACTGTTATTATCACTAAGAAGTTGACAACCCTGTTGTAGAAGTTAAAGGCTTTCTTGGAAAAACTGTCTTGAGTGCTCTGCTTCATGCTCAAGATTTTATCAGTCTTCAACCGCGTATATGCCTTTCAGATTCCTTCCCAGCTCTCCCCAGTCAAGCCCGTAACCTACCAAGAATACGTCGGGGACCTCAAAGCCTACGTAGTCCGCTTCAAAGTCTACTCGCCTTCTTTCTTTCTTATCCAATAGAACGCATGTCTTGAGCGTTGCAGGTTCTTTCATCTTTATAAAGTCATAGACCTCCTTCAGAGTAAGACCTGTATCAAGGATGTCGTCAACGAGCAGTATATCCTTGCCTTTTATATCTCTGTCAAGGTCCTTAACTATCTTTATAGCTCCCGAGCTTTCCATGGAATGTCCGTAACTGGAAACCCATATGAAGTCTACTTCCAGAGGTATGTCTATTGACCGTATCAGGTCCGCAACGAATACGAAAGCACCCTTCAAAAGCCCCACAACCACGAGTTCGGAAGAGTTCCCGAAGTCTTCGCTTATCTTCCTTCCCAGCTCCCTTACCTTTCTATCTATGTCGTCCTCTTTTATCAAGAGCCTTAGTCTTTTCCCTCTTATGTGGTTCATCAAGGTTCTATTTTACCAGCTGAGCTTAGGGTAAAATTATTCCCATGTTTAAAGGTTCTATAGTCGCTCTCATAACGCCCTTTAAAGAGGGAGAGGTTGACTTTCAAGCCCTTGGAAAGCTCATAGACTTTCACGTTGATAACGGCACGGATGCCATACTCGTCTGCGGGACAACAGGAGAATCCCCTACGCTAACATTCGAAGAGCACGAAAAGGTAGTAGAGTTTGCGGTAAAGCACGCAAAAGGAAGGATAAAGGTCATAGCGGGGACAGGTGCCAACGCTACCCACGAAGCTGTTCACCTAACAGCCCACGCCAAGGATGTGGGAGCGGACGGAGCACTCCTCGTAGTTCCCTACTACAACAAACCCACTCAGGAAGGCCTGTATAGACACTTTGCGACCGTGGCGGAGGAGGTCGATATTCCTATCATACTCTACAACATACCTTCCAGGACGGGAGTTGAGATAGGCGTAGACACCGTATACAGGCTCGTATCTGACTATCCCAATGTGGTGGGCTCCAAAGAGTCTACGCCCAACATGGACAGAATATCGGAGCTTCATAAGAAGCTGGGAGAGAACTTCTCTATCCTATCGGGAGACGACAGTCTGACTCTTCCTATGATGGCCCTCGGAGCCAAAG
>CAYSNS010000189.1:0-269 GCA_964432395.1 uncultured Aquifex sp.
CTGGTAGTGGTTCAATGAAGGCCTCATCCCCATAAGGAAACCTCTCCGGCATCTGAACCCTTATCCATTTTGCCCCCGTTTCCTTTGCAAGGCGTCTGGGGTCTATTATCTCCCCCGCTATGGCACAGGCGACGCAGGTCTCGGGAGAGGCCAAGTAAACCTTTGCATCGGGTGTGCCGGACCTTCCCTCAAAGTTCCTGTTAAACGTCCTCACAGAAACACCTCCGCTCGGAGGTGCGTAACCCATAACTATACATGGCCCGCAGGCA
>CAYSNS010000189.1:279-3511 GCA_964432395.1 uncultured Aquifex sp.
GAAGTTTAAAAGTCCACCGTTCTGGGTGATAAGCTCAAGAGCCTGCTTTGAACCGGGGGCAACTGCAAAAACCACATCCGGGTGAATCTTTTTGCCCTCAAGGAGCTTTGCACTTCTGGTGAGGTCTACGAATGAGGAATTGGTGCAAGAGCCTATAACTACCTGGTCTACCTTTATGCCTTCTATCTCCCTTACAGGGACAACGTTATCGGGAGAGTGGGGCTGTGCTATCAAAGGCTCAAGCTCGGAGAGGTCTATCTCTATCAACTCGTCGTACTCCGCACCCGGGTCTGGAAGGAGTTCTACCCAGTCCCCTTCTCTACCCTGAGCCTTGAGATACGCTCTCGTTATTTCGTCCGAGGGGAATATGGACGTGGTGGCTCCCAGCTCCGCTCCCATGTTGGTTATGGTTGCCCTCTCAGGAACGGAAAGCTCTTTTATGCCTTCTCCGAAATACTCGAATATTTTCCCTAAGCCCCCCTTGACGGTGAGCCTCCTCAGAAGTTCAAGTATTATGTCCTTTGCAGTGACCCATTCGGGCATCTTACCGCTTAGCTTCACGCCCACAATCTTTGGCATCTTCATGTAGAAAGGCTCACCCGCCATCGCAGCTGCAACGTCAAGACCGCCCGCTCCTATCGCAAGCATACCCACCCCACCGCTTGTGGGTGTGTGGGAGTCCGAACCCAGCAGAGTCTTCCCTGGTTTTGCGAACCTTTCAACGTGAACCTGGTGGCATATTCCGTTTCCCGGCTTTGAGAGCCATATTCCGAACCTCTTTGCAACACTCATAAGATACTTGTGGTCGTCGGGGTTCCTGAAGTCTGTTTGAAGCATGTTGTGGTCTATGTAGCTTACCGATAGCTCCGTCCTGACACGGGGGACGCCCATAGCTTCCAGCTCAAGGTAGGCCATCGTCCCGGTAGCGTCCTGAGTTAAGGTTTGGTCTATCCTTATGGCTATCTCCTCTCCGGGCACCATCTTTCCGGACACCAGATGCTCCTTTATTATCTTCCATGCTACCGTTCCCTTAGCCATGTCTACCTCCTGCAGGTTAAAACAGCGTTTTAGATTGGATTATTTTAAGCCTTATCCTCAAGCTTGGCAAAGGCTGACTACGCCTGTTAAGAGAATTCCTAAAGGGCTAAGAGCGGGAGCAGATACAAACATTAGTCCCTTCGGGCTTTTTCTTTCCTCCGCGGTTCATAGCTCTCGTCATAGGCGTAAAGCCTGTAGCGCAAGAGTATTAAGGAAAGGAAGATGGTATTATATGTCTGGAGCTAACTTGCTTCTTTCACTTCTCTACGCGCCCTGTGGGAGGTAGAAAGTTGATATGGTCCAATAAAATGGACAAGGAGCTTTTGGAGAAAACAATCGCCAAACTCAGAGGCGGTGTAGAAGTTCAGGGCATAAAGCTCTACTGCTCGGAGCCTGAGCAGGGCAGGTTTGCGGAAGAGGTAAACTTAGAGCTTTTCGTTAGCAAAGAGCATGAGGATAAGCACCTACTCTATTCAAAGATATTTACCGGACGAGCTTACTATAGGGACTGGATTGAGATATTCGGTATAGCTAAGGAGCTTACGGGAGTTCCTTACTTTGGCTCGCAGGTGGAGTCCCTGGTCCTTGACCTCTTCTCACCCCTAACGGGGAGGATTTTTGTTGAGTATTTTGACGATATGGAAACGGTCAGAGAGCTTTCCTCGGGTGTTCCACCTGCCTTATCCCGTCTGGGCTTTGAACTGGCAAAGAGGGGATTCTCCTGGTTCAAGGACTGGTATTTCCCCGAGGGCCTGATGGAAGGAGGGCACAAGCTTCAGGCGGAAAAAGCTGTAGACTCTTTACACATGGCAAGACACGTAGAGAAACTCAAGGAAGAGCTGGAGAGCTTTCTCCTTAAGACCAAAGACGACAAGCTCAAGGAAACAGTTCTCAAAAGATTTAAAATACTTGAAGACTCATGGAAACAGACCTTGTCCTGAACGTAATCAAGCTGTGCGTAGGAGTTGTTGTCCTACTAAAGGGAGTGGATATCCTCATAGAGGGAGCTTCCGCAATAGCCAGAAGGTCAGGCATACCTGAGTTCGTGATAGGGCTCTCTCTTGTGGCTTTCGGGACCTCTTTGCCCGAGCTCACGGTAAATGTCCGTGCAAGTTTTGAGGGGGCTTCCGAGATAACCCTCGGTAACGTTATCGGCTCTAACATAGCTAACCTTCTCCTTATATTGGGTGTTGCAGGTCTGATAAGGCCGATGTCCATTCACAAGACCTTCGTTAAGAAGGAGATACCCTTGAACTTTCTCAGCATAATCGTCCTCTTTGCAATGGTATCGGACAAGGTTGTTGATGGTTCTGGAAGTGCTTACGTTTCTCGCTCCGAGGGACTGGTTCTTATAACCACCTTTGTAGGCTACCTTTACTTCCTCGCAGCCTTCATAGAAAAGAACTCTTCAGAGGAAGCTACGCCGGGAATAGGCTACCTTAAGGGAGGTCTCATGATACTTCTCGGAACCGTAGGGTTGGTCTTTGGCTCAGACTGGACAGTGAGCGGAGGTGTAGGTGTGGCAACCGCTCTCGGGATAAGTCAGGTCATGGTGGGTCTGTTTCTGATAGCGATAGGGACCTCTCTTCCCGAACTCATTACCTCCGCAGTCGCATCTTACAAAGGAAACCCGGACATGGCTCTGGGCAACGTAGCGGGTTCAAACATATTCAACATTTCCCTCGTTCTGGGTGTTAGCGCTTTCATCAATCCTATACCCGTTCCCGAACGCATATTCAAGGACTTGTTTCTGCTCTTTTTAGCAACCTTTGTTCTTCTGGTATCGAACTATACAGGCAAGAGGTATACAGTCTCAAGGTCGGAAGCATTCATATTTATATCTATATACATGCTCTACGCTGTCTACTCCTGGTATGTAGAGGTAAAGGGATGAATCCCAAGGACGTATCCGCACTGACCGTGGGGCTGAACCTGCTGGGAGGAATTATAGCAGGGCTCATAGTCGGCTACTTTGTCGATTGGGCTATGGAGAACTGGTTCGGTTTCAAGACCTCTCCCTGGGGGCTTATACTCTTCTTCTTCGTAGGCATAATCTCGGGATTCAAGAACGCTTATCAGGACCTGAAGAGACTCGGTGACTGAGTCCAAGTTAGCCAATCCTGCGAAATAGGAAGGATAGAAGAACTCCGAGCAGGTTCTGGGCAAGGCTGAAAACCGCAGAGGGCAGGGCGCT
>CAYSNS010000190.1:0-3489 GCA_964432395.1 uncultured Aquifex sp.
GACTTTCTCTTCTGCGCCCTCTGGACAAACTTCCCTATGTCGTGGAGAAGTCCTCCCAAGGCTATGAGGGTTCTTTTTTCCATATCCCCGCTCCCGCTCACGATTATAACCTCTCTATCAAGACAGCTTCAACACGGCTCTGTCCGTTCTCGGGGAAGTTTATGAGGATACAGTGTTTGCAGTTTTTCAGCTCGCCGTCCGAAGACAGTGGCAAGGAGCGCAGGTAGGTTTTAGCCTGAGTTCTGTGTTTGTCGCTCAGCTTTTTGACCGCCTTTAGCTCCACAACCACGGGAACACCCAGCCTGCGGTCGCCGTTGTCAAAGGGTCTCACTATAAAGTCTGGTCTGTCAAAGCCGAGGGGAACTCCTTTGTAGAATATCTCGATGCTTACTTCCCTCTGGAACCTCAGTCCCGCTTCTCTCATCTCTATCTGGAGTGCCCTCTGGTAGGTCTCCTCGGTAAAGCCCTCGCCCAGTTGAGAGTAAACCTCGTTTGCAAGCTTGACCAACAGCTCAAAGAGCTCTGCCACATCTCCGCCCTGAACTTCCGAAGGTGATGGGAACTCTTTAAAGACCATTCTCACACCCTCCTAAGAACTTTTAAATAACTCTATGTATTCCTCTTTGACAGGGTTGAACCTGTTGAACCTGTCAACCGCCCTCCTGAGCTTCTCTTCATCTCCTTCCTTTTCTATCTCCTTAAGAATCTTCACACCCACCGACAGGTTTATCTCCTTTATAAGGTCTACATAGTTGCTTGCCACCTCAAGAGGCTCTTCCTTTATAACCGTCCCGCTCTTCATGTCTATGTAGTAGAGCTTGCCCCTGAGTTTCTCTCCCGCAAGGAGCTTCTGAGCGAGGTTTTCCCCGTAACCTGTTTCTTTGAACTGAATCACGAGCGTGTTCTCAGGACAGTTTTCCTCGCAAACCTCTCTCTTTCTCACTCCTATCACTTCAAAGTCCTTTTCTATCATCCACTTGACGTTGTCCTCAAAAGCCTGGACAAGCTCTCTGGCCTCTTTCTCTCTTGGGTTTAAAAGAACCTCTACCTTTACCGCCTTGTAGTTTTCAAACAGAGGCTCTGACCTGCTTATAGCTTTCGCCATCTTCATGGCGTTGTAACCCTGATACCCTGCCCTTGCACTCAGAAAGCCCGCACTCGCCATCTGGACCGCTTTGACAGCCTCGTAACAGCTAAGTAAGAAGGGAAATGTAGCTGTAAGCCCTGCAAGAGCGAGCCTCTTTACCTTTCTCATGGACAACTTACCTCCCACCGAGGATTTTTATGTTTATTAACGTCCTTATCTGAGAATTTCTGACAGACCTATGTTGTCTTCGGAATCGTGCGCACCACCTCCCACATAGCTATCGCTCCTGCGGAGCCAACGTTCAGGGAACCGGTTCTGCCCCACATGGGGATACTCAAGACCTCGTCAGAAATTTCTATAACGGACCTTGAAACACCCTTGTCCTCCGCACCGAGGACCAGCGCGCAGGGAGTGGCTATTTCCAAATCCCTTATATCCCTACCGCCCTTTTCTATTACAAATACCCAACCACCTATCCTTTTAAAGTCCTTAAGAGCCTTCACTAAGCTGGGAACACGTGCTACCATAAGGTGAAAAATCGCTCCAGAGGAAGCCTTCACAACCGTTTCGTTGATGGGTGCGCTCCTATCTTTGGGCAGTAGAACCCCCACACCACCCAGGACCTCACAGGTTCTTATAAGATTACCTACGTTTTGAGGGTCCGTTATGTGGTCTAAGGTTATAAAGAAGGAGTTTCTGGACACCGTTTCCTCAAATAGTTCCCGAGGTGGCACGTAGTCCACAGGACTCATTAGGGCAACTATGCCTTGTGTTTTCTTCGTGCCTGCAAGCTCCTCTACCTTTCTGCGAGATACCCTCTGAACTTTTATACCTTTCTCCCGTGCGAGCTCAAGGATTCCCTTGGAGGGATGGGAGTCGTGGGCTATGTATATCTTCTCAATATCCCTGTCAGAGCGAAGAGCCTCGAGGATGGGGTTTTTTCCCCAAAGAACGAGCCTATCCCTCACACTCTCTCAATTATACTCCTTACTATCTCCTTCTCTAAGGGGGAGCTTATCTTCGGTATTATACTCTCTATAACCGTAGTCTTGGCATCTCCGTATTTTTTCAGTCTCCTGGCACAGCGTATTGTATCCCTTATGGAGAATACAAATTCTACGGGCTCTTCTGACTGCTGGGTCTGGTAAGCTCTGTAGGCTTTCCTTATTTCATTGGCTATTTTCAGAAGCTCAAAGAGCAGGTTTATCTCTCTCTCCCTTTCCGAAGTCCTGAGCTGTTCTCCTCTCTGGGTTTTCACATCGTTAACTACCAGATACCACAGGTATGTAAAATCGGACTTATCCAAAGGCGCAATCTGGTCCATGAAGTCCTTGAGTATCATAGCCTCGTCAGGATAGTAGAAGCCCTTCTCGTCCTGGAAGGGGGGATAGTCAACGTACATTACGTCCGCCCTTGACTTTATATCCTGAGGAAGTTCAGAAACACCCAGGTAGTTCTGAGGGTTCATCCCGCCCACTATGATAACGTCCGGTCTTGCCTTTACCACCTCGCCGTAGGACAGCGTTAGATACCTTCTGTAGTCAAACAACGGGTTAAATATCTTAACCAGGGAGGGGGGAAGTGTGTTTATCTCATCAAGGTATATGACCGCTCCCGGAGTTCTGAGAGCTTTCACCAGGTCCGAGTAAACCCGCTTGGTTCCCCTCTTGGGGTCAAACTCGTAAACGAAGGTTATGTCCTCTTTTTCCATCTTTGAGTTGCAGGGAACTATAAAGAGCGGTCTGTTGGTGAGAGCGGAAAAGACCTCCACAAGGAAGTTCTTACCTACACCCGCATCTCCCTCAAGGATGAGTATACCTTCCTCATACTCAAGCTGTTCCTTTACCAGGGAAGTGAACTTCTCAAGGTTCTGAACGAACCACGGGGTTTCTTCGTAGGAGACAAACTCGGGGACGCGTGGCCTTTCCAGGGAGCAGAGTCCATTAAGATGTCTGAGATACCTGCTAACCCATGCGGGGAAGTGCTTCAGCTCATCTTGAGGCAGTATGTTGTTGTATCTTTTGGGTTCTACTATGATTCCGTCCTCCCTCTCAAATACGAGCCTTCCGTAGAACTTGCTGTCTTGCAGAACCTTTTCTTCAACGCGTGTCCTCCACTTTAACCTTACAGGTTCTCCCTTGAACTTGGGGAACTCTTCCCTACCGAACCTTACCTTGTCTTCCGCAAGATGGATAGAAAATGTGTTGAGACGGTCTTCTATTATTTTTTCCTGAAGAACCTTTACCAACTTCTCCAAAGCAGGGTTATAAAGCTCTCTGGGAAGTTTAGATATGAATGCTCTGGCCTTCTTTACCTCTTCAAGGGCTTCCAGGTCTCTTATGTCCGTTGTGCTGGTCTGTGAAATAGCTCCTTTCACTGTGTTAAGGTGCTCTTCCAGCTTA
>CAYSNS010000191.1:0-3484 GCA_964432395.1 uncultured Aquifex sp.
ATGTTTAAAAATGCTACCATTTGGTCATTGTGTATCATTGGGTATAACACAGTTCCAAATTCCCTCTCCCCCAACCTCCACCACTCCTTCCTGCTTGCACACGTTGGTCTTTTATGAAAGCCCTCCTTTTCTCCCCACTTTATGTAGTCAAGGGCAAAGGTTCCTTGAAGCTCCTTTCTTGATTTGTTGCACATAAAAACTCTGTATTTTAAATCTTCTTCTCTTACAACTATGGTTTTTAGCTCTCTCGGGCTCTTTATTACGGGCTTTAAGAATTCAGGTTCTATAAGGAATAGTTTGTAATCCTTTGCGTTCGCTCCCCACTTGCTCGGCTTCACGACCCTGAGTCCCCTCTTTTTTATGTCCTCAAGAGAACTTAAACCTCTCAGGTTCTCAATCCTTCTCAAATCCTCCTCCGACGCTCTGTCTGTTATGTCCTCCACGTAGAAAAACTCGTTGGCTCCAGTTTTAATCCCAAACCTCACCTCCGCTATGTCTCCGAGTCTTACGAGCTTTCCTTTCCCTTTCTTCAGAATTGTGAAGAATATATCGGGTGCCCTCAGGAACTTTCCTCCCCACTTGTTTCCCCTATAGGGGTGGCTTGTGCAGTCTTCCTCTATCCTTTCCTGTTCTGAAGAGGTCTCCGCTCCGTCGCAGTAGAGGTCCTTCTGCTTTATTGGGAAGACTCTGAAGTTGTCGGTGTTTACCACATTCTCCGCAAGCTCAGGAAGAGGTCCGCCTTCAACCTTTGGCTCTATTCTGTCTATGTAAAGGAGGTTTTCCTTTGTTATGACCTCTTCAAAGGGCTTTTTCCACATGACGAACCTGGCGGTGTGGTTGAGATTTTCTTTTTCCTTTTTTGAGGGTGCGGAGGTGAAGATTATAATGGTGTTCACATCAGCGGACTTGAAACTCCTCTTGGCAAGGTTGTCGTTTATGGAGTATATTCTCGTTCTTCTGAGGAGAAACTCTTGCAAGGATTTTCCAAAGCCAACGTCAAGCCAAGAGTTGGAGGTTATGAAGGCAAAAACACCCTTCGGGTTTAAAAGAGATAAAGACTTAAAGTAGAAGTAAACGTATAGGTCCGCCTTGCCGTCTGGAACGAATCGCTCGCCGTAAAGGTTTTTTACCATTTTCTGGAGCTTTTCCTTGTATTCTCTTTTCTTCTTTCTCCACTCCTCGGGGCTGAAGTCCTTTTCGTTTAGAAGGGGGTGGGCTATCTTTTCCTGCCTCACATAGGGCGGATTTCCTATGACTATATCAAAGCCCTTCTTATCATCGTCAAGGAACACTTCCGCAAAGTCTATGTCCCATACGAAGGGTTTGCTCTCCTTGAGGTTTTCCTTTATCTCCTTCCAGAAATTAAGCTCTTTCTCCAAGGTATCTATTCTCTTCTTGGTATCTTTAAAGAGGTCCTCCTGTCTTTGTTTATCACCAAACATATCTCCCTGGGCGGTGCGAAGTTTTACGGTCAGGCTCTGGATTTTCTTTTTTATCTCTACTATTCTCTCCTCAATCAGCTCTCTGTATATGTCTATTTCCATCTTCTCTATCTCTTTTTTGGAAAGATGCCCTTCTTCATTTCTTGCATATCTTAGTTTCTCCTTCTGAAGATTCCTTATCTTCCTCTTCAGGGAAGGGGATATGCTCCTTTCCTTTCGCAGGAGAGACATGTCCATGTTTCCTATCTCCTCAATGAGAGAGTCCCCCTGCCTTATCTGGAAAGAGAGGTTGGGAAGGAGGGGTTCAAAGAGCATCTCCTCTCTCTTGAGGTCGCTCTCTACTATGAGGAATAGCCATAATCTCAGTTCCGCTATCCTTACAGCCCACTCTTGAATGTCAACGCCGTAGAGGTTCTCCTGAATTATCCTCTTTCTTATCGCAAAGTCGGTTAACTTCTCCTCGGGTTCGTATCTCTGGAGCTTTTTGTAGAGGTCGTGCAGAAGCTCCGCATATCCCACAAGAAAGGAACCGCTACCGCATGCGGGGTCAACTATCTTAACCGTCTCAACAGCCCTCTTGAGGGCTTCATACTCCTCTCTGCTACGGAAGGAAAAGTTTTCATCAAAGACAAAGCTGTAGATTCTCTCCAGGGGGAGGTTCGTGTTGTTTGCAAGGTAGTGGACAAAGGACTTTTTTACCATAAAGGCTATCTCTGTGGGCTGTGTGTAAATTATTCCCTTTGCCTTCCCCTCCGCCTCATACTTCTCCTTGAGGTCTGGAGTGGTCTGGAGGTTTACGAACTTTTCATATATAGTCCCTATGAGTTCGGGATTTATTGCGACCTCCTTATCCAGCTCAAGGGACTCAACTACGGTGAAGTTATACCTCTTTAGGAAGCCTATTACTTCCTCTATAAGATCATCTCTCAGCTCAAACTCAAGCTCATCAAGTTCGTTCTTTGCAAAGAGACCGCCGTTGAGGTAGGGGAGCAAGGAAAGGACATTCTGAACACTCTGTGGAAGCTCTTTGACATCAGGGTCGTTAACATATTTTCTTGCATTGTTAAAGCCCTTGAGAAAGAGAACCTGGAGCCAGTTTTTAAAGAAAGTGTTCCTTTTATGCGGGATGCTGGCTATGTAGCTCTTATACTCATCCAGGAGGTAATCTATAAGGAGTTTCCCGTCGGGAATGTGGTCAAACCAGTCTCTTCTCTTCTGGATAAAGAACACAAACATGAGCCTGTTTAAGACCTGATGGGCTGTATCCCTTGAAAGTATAAGAGCGTCCTCTTTTTCCTTTATCCGCTCATAAATCTCCTTCCACAATCTGTTAAAGTGGTAAAGGTACTCATCAAAGAACTCCTCACTGAGCTTCTCAACGCTGAAGGCTTCTTTTAGGTCTTCAAGGGTAATTGATTTCCCGTTTCTTCTTTTCTCTATCAGGCTCCAGAGCTGTTTTGTGGGTGTGTAAGCGGGCTCGGACTCGCCCAGAAGGTAGGTGAATCTCTTGTAGGGGGACTCTTCAAGTAGAGGCTGTCCCTCTTGGCTCAGCTTATACTCAATGTAAAAGAGAGATAGGCGCCACTCCGTGCAACCCTCGCAGTGAAAGGCTACGAGGGCGGAGTCAATGTGATAGTCTCTTAAAAACTTGACAACCTTTCTGTGGTGGTATTTTCTGACCCTCTCAAGCTGTCTCGGGTTTTCAACCTCAACGGAGAGGAGTATCAGGTTTTTACCATCTAAGGATATTTCACCTAATACCTTGAAGCCCTCATATTCCTCATACTCAGGGGTGTAAACATATCCCAAGGGAATGCCTACCGCTTCCGCTACAAGATGAAGGAACTTCTCTTCCTCATATTTTGCTTCTAAAAACTCTTTCCTTAAAATCTCCTTGTCCTTTATGAAAACCATTTATCCCCGCTTTGCGGAAAGGGTTTCTATAAGCTCCTTGAGAGCGTTTTCTTTGGGTGTGATGCCTTCCAGAAGAAAGGCACAGGATTTAAAGGAAGTGAGGAGTCCCCTCTTTACAAAGAAGTCCC
>CAYSNS010000192.1:0-3480 GCA_964432395.1 uncultured Aquifex sp.
GCTTCGCCCCTAAAGCCGTAGCTGTTTATCCTAAGAAGGTCCTTCTCGTCCCTTATCTTGCTGGTCGCTCCCTCAAGGATAACCTTCTCTATATCCTGAGGATGTATGCCCGTCCCGTTATCCTTCACATAGATAAGCCTTTTCCCCCCTTTAGATACCTCTACATCTATCTGGGACGCTCCCGCATCGAGGGAGTTTTCCACAAGCTCCTTAACCGCATCGGAGGGCGACTCTATAACCTCTCCCGCGGCTATCTTTCTCCTTACATCGGGGGGCAGTATATTGACAAACATCCAGCCTTAGAGCTAAACCTTTTGCATAATCTCTTCGGGAATATCAAAGTTGGCAATAACCTGCTGAACGTCTTCCAGGTCATCCAGAGCCTCTATAAGCCTTATAACTTTCTTGGCGGTGTCGGGGTCATCTACGGAAACGGTGGAAGTGGGCACCCAGGTTATTTGGGCCTTTTCAACGTTTACACCCGACTTTTCCAGAGCTTCTTTAACATCGTAGAGGGTCTCGGGGGTCGTGTATACAAGGTGGACCTCATTCCCTGTCTGAATGTCCTCCGCACCCGCTTCTACAGCCTTTTCAAATATCTCTTCTTCCGAGATGCTCTGTGCGGGGACTTCTATCAATCCTTTTCTTTCAAATAGATAAGAAACACACCCCGATGAGCCCAAACTTCCCCCATGCTTGGAAAAGGCATGTTTGACCTCCGAAGAGGTCCTGTTTCTGTTGTCAGTGGTAGCAAGGACCATAACCGCAACACCGCCCGGAGCGTAGCCTTCGTATATAACCTCCTCGTATACCTCTCCTTCAAGCTCACCGCTTCCCTTCTTTATAGCCCTTTCTATGGTTTCCATAGGCATGTTGGCTCTCTTTGCCTGCTCTATTGCGGTTCTCAGTCTGGGGTTGAACTCAGGGTTAGGTCCTCCGAGACGGGTGGCTACGGTAATCTCTCTGATGAGCTTTGAAAACAGTTTTCCCCTTTGAGCATCAACCTTTGCCTTCTTGTGTTTTATCTGAGCCCAGTGACTGTGTCCTGCCATGTTCCCGACCTCCGAATCTAATAATTTATGTAAAAGGGAAGTAACATGCTTGGTATCATAAAAGGTTATCACAGCGAGAGTGTTATAATCACTGAAAAACTTATAGCAGGAGGTAAGCTATGGGAGTCCATAAACTTCAACCCAGAGACCACCTAAAGCCACAGAACCTTGATGGTATATCCAACGAGCAGATTGAACCTCACTTTGAAGCCCACTACAAGGGCTATGTAACCAAGTTCAACGAGATTCAGGAAAAGCTCGCGGACCAGAACTTTTCTGACAGAGGCAAGGCAAACCAGAACTACTCAGAATACAGGGAACTGAAGGTTGAGGAGACCTTCAACTACATGGGTGTTGTTCTTCACGAGCTTTACTTCGGGCACCTTGGGGCAAAGGGCGAACCTTCCGAGGCGTTTAAGAAGAAGGTTGAGGAAGACCTCGGCGGTTGGGATGCATGCGTAAACGAGCTTAAGGCTCTTGCAGTTGCCTTCAGGGGCTGGGCTGTTCTCGGGCTTGACCTGTTCTCAGGCAGGCTTATGTTGAACGGGCTTGATGCTCACAACGTTTACAACTTCCACGGCTTTGTTCCCATAATAGTGATAGACACCTACGAGCACGCTTACTACGTTGACTACAAGAACAAGAGACCTCCCTACGTCGATGCTGTTCTCAAGAACCTGAACTGGGAGGTTATCAACGCAAGGTTCGAAAAGGCTATGAAAGCCTGCGAGGCTATGAAGGACTACATAGGTTAAAACTCACGGGGGCGAATGCCCCCGTCTTGTTATGAAAGAAACGAGAATTATCAAATACATAAAGAGCCTTATCAGAAACCACAAGTATATGACCACAGAGGATATAATGCTCGTCCTTGAACGTTACTACAAGCTACCTATTAACGTCCCGAGCGTGTATTACAAATACAAGAAGATAATAAGGGAGTGCAGGCAAGAGGTTTACAAGGAACGCAGAAAGGCAAAGAGACTCAATAAAAGAGATGAAAATTGAGGGACTCTTCTTTCTTTAACCTCTTACCTACATTCAGAAAAAAGTCAACCGCTTCTTCTTTAGTGTCAAAAAACCCTACTCTGAAGCCATCCCTTGTAATTGCAAAGGGCCTTGATGTTCCCGGGGAAGGGAAACGCTTTCTTTCTGATTCATATATATCCGCCTGTAAATTCACGGGGCTTACGTAAGCTATATACTTGCCCGGGGTCGTGCTTTCTTCGACCCTTCCCTTTATCTCCTTGTAGAGCTCCACGTCACTCTTTGATAAAAACCCCTGGGAACAAACTTCTTCTAACTTGAGGGCAAACCAGTTCAGCTCCGCGTCCGCTTCGAGAATTTTGAGGTCAATACCCTGCTTTTTTGCCTCCTCGCATATAGCTCTTATAACCTTACCCCATCTGTTCATAGGGATATTATATCCTGTAATCCCTTCCCTATGAGGACTATAAATGACTTTCCTTCATACCCTTCAGCGGGCATGCCCATGTCTATGTCACCAAAAACGTAGTGAACGAACACAGGGTATGGCATGTCCTTTAACTTGACTATTCCCTTTGCTCTATAGACGTTAGGCGGTAAGCTTTTCAGCATAGATTCAAGCTCTTCATAGGTTGGTTCACTCTCAAACTCTACCACCCTCTGTCCCATATCCTCATGAGAGTGAAAGTGAAGGTTTTCCTTTATCTGTAAAGGACTCCCCACACCTTCAAATACTTCTCTTGGAACCGCTCCCCTTATAGCCCTGTATATCTTATAGAGATTTTTCCTTTCCTCTGGTGAGAACATGTTTTCCAGCTTATAGGTGCTTTTTATCTTCTTTACCTCCTCTTCTACTTGCCTTATTTCCTCCTCACCTACAAGGTCTGTCTTGTTCAGGACCACTATATTTGAAGATGCCAGCTGATACTTTGCAGTTTCCTCCTCCTTGTAACTGAAGAAGTTCTTTGAATCTACCACACATATTACCCCCTCGACCGCTGTCCCGACGGTTCTAAGGCTAAAGATTATCGGGAAAGGTTCTGATGTCCCTGAAGTCTCTACCACTATCACATCAGGCGAGTAGTCCCGCATTATCTTCATAACCGAGCTCTCAAACTCCTGAGAGAGCTTACAGCAGATACATCCCTCGTCTATCTCCAAGACTTCCGAATAAGCGTTCTTTAGTAGCTTCCCATCAAGCCCCACTTCCCCGAACTCGTTAACAACTATGGCGACTTTCTTGTCTTTTAGATGCTCCTTCACAGAGTTGAGGATTAGCGTTGTCTTACCGCTTCCCAGATACCCTGTTATAACGAAAGAAGAAATCATAGTGCACCTCCTTCATATAGCGTTTTCAATATAAGGAAGCTAAATTTATTTTGTATATTAAATGGCACAGGAAAACAAAACTGAAAAGGCTACACCTTATAGGCGGAGGAAG
>CAYSNS010000193.1:0-2973 GCA_964432395.1 uncultured Aquifex sp.
AACTACCTCACCGGTTACGTAGGAAGCCAGGTCCGAGGCCAAGAACAGCACTACGTTTGCTACGTCCTCCGCACTGCCGAACCTACCCATAGGTATCTGCTCCAGAAACTTCTGTCTTATATCTTGAGGTATCGTGTCGGTCATGTCGGTTTCTATGAAACCCGGAGCTACAGCGTTCACCGTTATATTGCGAGAAGCCAGTTCCTTGGCAAGGGTTTTCGTAAAACCCACAAGCCCCGCCTTAGTAGATGCGTAATTCGCCTGCCCTACGTTGCCTATAAAAGCTACAACCGACGATATGTTTATTATCCTCCCCCACCTTTTTTTCATCATGCCCTTAACGAGCTTTTGAGTAATCAGAAAAGTCCCGGTCAGGTTTACCCTCAGCACCTCTTCCCAGTCTTCGAGCTTCATTCTTACAAAGAGCGTATCCCTCGTTATACCTGCGTTGTTTACAAGTATGTCTACATCTCCGACTTGCTCATTTATATTTCTAACCGCTTTATCTACAGACTCTACAGAACCTATATCAAGCTCAGTCCAGAAGGTTTGCACTCCCACCTGGGAAGAAATCTCCTGAGCAATCGCCTTAGCCCTGTCTTCGCTCCTCCCCGTTATTATTACCTTCGCACCCGCCTGAGCAAGCTTGTAAGCGGTAGCCTTGCCTATACCCCTTGTTGAACCTGTAACAAGGGCGACTTTATCGGAGAGGTTTATCATGATTGGCTACAAATTATAGCAGATTTACCTCTACCTTGCTATATTAGAGGTAATGCGGGTTCTCTTGCTTGTTTTTGCCTTAAATTTTCTCCTGATTTCCTGTTCTCAGAAACCGAAGGACCTTAAAACCTACGAGAAGGAGAACCCTTTTCCCAAGGAAGAGTATTCCTCTCAGAGGAGTGCGGGAAGTTTGTTTACAGGAACTGCTCCCTTGGAGCTTTATGGAGAAAACAGGGCATCAAGGCCGGGTGACCTGATATTTATATCGGTAAGGGAGAGTATAAACGCTGTAGAGAGCATATCCAATCAGGCGGGACGTTCCTCTTCGTTCTCAAGTGCGATAAGCTCATTCTTTGGTGTGCCTACAAGCACACTACGCAACCTGGGAGCGGGTGGTCAAGGACAGCTTAACTCTAAAGCTTCAAGCAAGATACAGCAACAAGGAGTTCTGACTACAAAACTTGCGGGCAGGGTGGTAAAAGTTTATCCCAACAGGACGATGTTAATAGAGGCTAAGAAGTTTATCGTAGTAAACGGTATGAGGAGAGAGTTCATACTGAGAGGGATAATAAGGCCAGAAGACATAGACAGCACCAACACTGTATCGAGCGACAAGATTGCCAACATGGAGATATTCCTTGACGGGAAGGGATACATGGCAGAGGGAGGTAAGCCTGGATGGTTGGCAAGAATATTTGCCTTGCTGTTTCCCTTCTGAGCCTGGTTATCGTAGCATCTGCCTTCGGGGAGAGGATAAAGGACATAGCGAGCTTTGAGGGTAACAGGATAAACTACTTGTTCGGCTACGGTCTCGTCGTGGGACTTAAAGGGACAGGGGACGGCAAAGCTACTCAGTTCACGGTCAAAAGCCTTGCCAACGCTCTACAGAAGATGGGTATAGTCGTTGACCCTAACAGGATAACTGTAAAGAACGTCGCTGCGGTGTTCGTAACCGCAAAGGTTCCTCCTTACGCCAAGGCGGGTATGAGGTTTGACGTAACCGTTTCCTCAATAGGAGACGCGAAGAGCTTAGAGGGAGGAACGCTGATGTATACGGAGCTAAAGGGGCCGGACGGTGTAACTTACGCCATAGCTCAAGGACAGGTCATAGTAGGAGGTTACGAGGCAAGAGGCAGGGGAGCAGGACGAACAAAGAATGTCCCTACGGTGGGTAGGATTCCCAACGGCGCAATACTTGAGAGAGACCTTCCTTTTGACATGAACGTTAGGGAGGTTAAAATCACGTTAGACAATCCGGACTTTACCACAGCTAAAAGGATACAAGAGGTTGTAAACAGACATCTCGGACCCGGAACCGCAGAAGCTTTAGACAGTGCTACTGTCCTCGTAAGAATTCCAGAGGGAACCAACCCGGTAGACTTCTTAGCTCGTATCGAGAACCTTGAAGTCTCTACCTCGGAAGTAGCAAAGGTAGTTATAGACGGAAGGACGGGAACGGTAGTGCTGGGAGGAAACGTTAGAATAAGCCCTGTGGCTGTCGCAGTAGGTAGCTTGGTAGTAAAGATAAAGGAGGCTCCAGAAGTCGTTCAACCGCCACCTCTTTCAGGAGGAGAGACGAAGGTAGTGCCCAGGACCGACGTCCAGGTAGAAGAAGAAAAGAAACGCTTGGTCCCCATAAGCGGATCTTCTGTAGGGGAGCTTGTAAACTCGCTCAACAGGATAGGAGCAACTCCCAGAGAGATAATATCCGTTCTGCAAGCTATAAAGGAAGCGGGAGCATTGAAAGCTAAGCTGGAGGTCCTATGAGGAGCGTGTTTTTCCTTAGTCCTTCCTACAACTATAGAGAGCTTTTAAAAAAAGACATAAAGGAAGTTGCACAAGAGTTTGAAGCGATTCTTCTTAAAGAGGTTTTAAAGCACGGTTTCAGACCCCTGATTAAAGACAAAAGTTTTTATCAGAGGTTTTACTACGATATGCTTCTGGAGAACTTGAGCTCCAAACTTGCCCAATCGGGAGGCGTAGGTATAGCCAAATTTATCTTGGAGAATCACACGGAAATGCCAAAAGCCTTACAGGATGTAAAGGCTACGTACAGAGCATATGCGGACTATACTCAGGACAGGGAGGAACTCATACAGATGGTAAAGTCTTTAATTAAAGAAGAAGGACTTCCCGAATGGATAGTGAGAATTCCCATGGTAGAAAGCGGATTTAATATCAGAGCTGTGTCTCCGAAAGGTGCCGGAGGGCTTTGGCAACTCATGCCCGAAACCGCCAGGTCCCTCGGTCTGA
>CAYSNS010000193.1:2983-3465 GCA_964432395.1 uncultured Aquifex sp.
CCACAAAGGTAGCCCTGCGCTTGATAAAGGAGCTCTACAGCAAGCTAAAAGACTGGAGGCTCGTCCTTATAGCCTACAACTGGGGACCGGGTAATCTGGAAAGGGCAGGGAGGGAAAAGGTGCTTGAAAATCCATCGCTTCTTCCAAAAGAGACCCATAATTACCTCAAGAAGGTCCTCGGATCAGTAGAATGGAAGAGCTCTTCCGATGATAGGGGTTGACATAGTCAGGAACGAGAGAATAGAGAGAGCTATAGAGAGGTTCGGAGAGCGTTTCCTTAAGCGCATATATACGAGCAGGGAACTGGCATACTGTAGCTCTCAAGAGGCTGAAGTTCCATGCCTTTCCGCAAGGTGGGCATGCAAGGAGGCGGTCCTTAAAGCTTTCTATGCGGAGTTCGGTCTCTTACTCCGCTTTAGAGAGATAGAGGTCTTAGGAAGAAGAGGAGAACCTCCGGAAGTTATACTGCACAGGGAATAGGC
>CAYSNS010000194.1:0-3454 GCA_964432395.1 uncultured Aquifex sp.
ATTGAGGATAGCGCCAGGGCATGGTCAAGCTCATACTTAAGAGCAAGAACGCCCGCCATAACCATGGGAGGCATGGCACTCTCCAGGAGGGTGACCTTATAAGGTAGCGTAGCCAGACCCCACGCCTTAAGGAAGAAAAGCAGTCCCAAAGGGACGAGGAGCATCTTTATCAGGAGGGAGGCAAGGGCTCCCTTTATGGAGCTAAAGATACCTTCGGGTGAGAACCTCAGGCCTACCGCGAACAGGACAACGGGTATTAGGGAACTACCCACAACCTCAAGGAAGGTCTGGACGAAAGGAGGCATGGATATATTCCGTGTGGCAAAAGCAAAAAGGATGGCCAGGAAGGGAGGAAAACTTACAACCTCCTTGACAGAGAACCTGCCAGTGGCTATCAGGAAACCTACCGAGATTACGAGAAGAAAAGAACCCAGCTGGTCGTAGAGGACCGCATAACCCAAACCCTCGTCTCCGAAGAGAGCAAAGGTGAAGGGATACCCCATAAAGGCTGTATTTCCGAAGGAAGAAACAAGGACAAAGGCCTTCAGACTTTTCTCCTTAAGTCTCAAAAGCCTGCCCGCAAGGTAGGATACAAGGAGAGAAACCCCTATAACACCCCAGGCAAGAGCCACCACGCTCAGCGCATCACCGCCGAGGTTAACCTCCCTGACCTTCTGAATGACGAGAGCGGGGAGAGAGAAGTAAAGAACGTAGTCCACCAGCACCTTTGAGTCTTCCTCAGAGAATAGCTTTAATCTCTTGAGCGTATAGGCAAATAGCACTACAAGTGCTATGAAAAGAACCTTCCCAAACATGAAGGATTTAGTATATCATTAGCTCTCATAATGGACATAAAAGCGGTGGTAGATGAGGTTTCAAAGGTAGTAAGGGGTAAAGAAGACGTAATCCTAAAAGCTCTCACATGCTTTCTCTCCGGCGGGCATCTCCTGATAGAGGACGTGCCGGGTGTAGGAAAGACGGTGCTCGTCCTTTCCTTAGCGAGGGCTATGGACTTGAGCTTTGCAAGGATTCAGTTCACAAGCGACCTCCTTCCTTCGGATATTACAGGGAACTCTATATTTGACCAGTCTAAGAGGGACTTCGTCTTCAAGGAAGGCCCCATATTTAACAACATAGTCCTTGCGGACGAGATAAACAGAGCTACACCCAAGACCCAGAGTGCCCTTTTGGAGGCCATGGCGGAGGGGCACGTAACCATTGACGGTAACACGTATCACCTTCCCGAGCCCTTCTTCGTGGTAGCCACCCAGAACCCCGTGGAGCACTACGGAACCTATCCCCTTCCGGAGTCTCAGCTGGACAGGTTCGCCATGAGGATATCGGTCGGCTACCCTCCCCAAGAGGTGGAAAAGGAAATCCTTATGGGGGTAAATCCCCTTACGCTGATAGAGGAGGTTAGAAAAGTAGCCTCGGTGAGAGACATAATGCGTGCGCGTGAGGAAGTTAAAAAGGTATATATATCACCGGAAGTTGCGGACATGATAATGGATATAGTAAGCAGAACAAGGAACGACCCCAACATAGTGCTGGGAGTTTCCACAAGGGGAGCTCTGCACTTTGCCCAGTGTGCCAGGGCGCTTGCATATATAAGGGAAAGGGATTTTGTGGTTCCAGAAGATGTCTTAGAGGTTGCCTTGCCTTCCCTCTCTCACAGAATTATCACGAGAGAGGAATCGGGAGGAGAGGAGGTTATAAAGAGTATCCTTTCCGAGGTTAAGGTGCCCAGATAGGGAGTTTGTTAGCACCTCTGTGTGGGATAATTTATTTATTCATGAGCCTCGAATACATACGCAACTTTTCGATAATAGCTCATGTAGACCACGGTAAGTCCACCCTTGCGGACCGCCTCCTTGAGTTCACGGGAGCGATTAGTGAGAGGGAAAAAAGGGAACAACTGCTTGACACCTTAGACATAGAAAGGGAGAGAGGGATAACTATAAAGATGCAGGCTGTGAGGATGTTCTACAGAGCCAAAGATGGTAGGGAGTATAAGCTCCATCTGATAGACACCCCCGGCCATGTGGACTTCTCCTATGAAGTGTCAAGGGCACTCGCTGCGTGTGAGGGCGCCTTACTTCTCGTAGATGCGTCGCAGGGTATAGAGGCGCAAACGGTAGCAAACTTTTGGAAGGCGGTTGAACAGGACCTGGTGATAATACCGGTGGTAAACAAGATAGACCTTCCCTCCGCTGAACCCGAGAGGGTTATAAAGCAGATAGAGGAGGTCCTGGGGCTTCCCAAGGAGGAGGTAATTCTTGCATCCGCCAAGGAAGGCATAGGTATAGGGGAAATCTTGGAGGCTATAGTTGAGCGGATTCCTCCGCCTAAAGGTGACCCTGCAAAACCCCTCAAGGCTCTTATCTTTGACTCTTACTACGACCCTTACAGGGGCGCGGTTGCCTTCGTCAGGGTGTTTGATGGCAAGGTTAAAGCGGGTGACAGGATAAGGCTGTTCTCCACGGGAAAGGAGTACGAAGTAACGGAAGTAGGGGCACAGACACCTAAGATGACAAAATTTCAAGAGCTATCCGCAGGAGAAGTGGGCTACATAGCAGCATCTATAAAGGACGTAAGAGATATAAGGATAGGAGACACTATAACCTTAGCTAAAAGTCCCGTAAAGGAGCCCGTTCCCGGTTTTAGGCCTGCAAAGCCTATGGTGTTTGCGGGCTTGTATCCCACCGAAGATACCACCTTTGAAGAGCTCAGGGATGCCCTTGAGAAGTATTCAATAAACGACGCCTCTGTGGTGTACGAACCCGAAAGCTCTCCCGCCCTCGGTATGGGCTTCAGAGTGGGTTTTCTGGGACTCCTTCACATGGAGATAGTTCAGGAAAGGCTCGAGAGGGAATACGGAGTTAAGCTCATAACCACCGCTCCCAACGTTATATACAGGGTTAGGAAAAAGCACACCCAAGAGGTGATTGAAGTCAGGAACCCCTCGGAGTTTCCCGACAACATGGGACTTGTGGAGAGTGTGGAAGAGCCTTATGTCTTGGTGACCGTGATAACACCTAAAGAATACGTGGGTAGCATTATGCAACTCTGTCAGGAGAAGAGAGGGGAGCAGAAGAAGTTCTCCTACTTGGACGAAAACACCGTGATACTTGAGTATGAGCTTCCCCTTTCGGAGGTTATACTGGACTTCCACGACAAGGTTAAGACACTATCCCGAGGCTTTGCCTCCTACGATTACGAGTTTGTGGGATATAAACCTTCTGACCTTGTGAAGTTACACATACTGATAAACAAAAAGCCCGTGGATGCCTTGTCTTTCATAGTCCACAGGGACAAAGCTTACCGCAGGGCGAGGCATATAGTTGAAAAACTCAAGGAAACTATACCCAGACAGCTCTTTGAGGTTCACATACAGGCAGGTATAGGTGGAAAGATAATAGCCTCCGAAAGGATAAAGCCTCTGCGTGCTAACGTC
>CAYSNS010000195.1:0-3439 GCA_964432395.1 uncultured Aquifex sp.
GGGACATAGACAACATGCTCAAGAGCCTTTGGGATGTCCTTGAAAAGGCGGGGATTATAAGTAACGATAACCTCATATACGAAGTGAGGACCGTAAAGAGGATAGTAAAAGGCGAGCAGGGCGTTGAGATAAAAATAAACAGGTTCAGAGGTTGAGATTCCTTATAGCGAGCTTCCTCTCAAGGAATAGAATAGAAAGCTATGGAAGTGGAGATAGTCTCTAAGGGAAAGCACACCCTTCACGGGCTCAACTTTTATATGTCATACTTCGATGATGTTGCAAAGGTTCTGCCCAGAGATTCTTACTGCTTCATAGTAGGTGGCTGGGTGAGGGACAGGATTCTCGGAGAACCCGTTGGGCACAATATAGACGTGGACCTGCTCGTTACCTGTGACCCTCAGAAGGTAGCCATGGACTTTGCAGAGAAGGTGGGCGGGCACTTCTTCGTGTTTGAAAAGAAGGGGTTTTTGATAAAAAGACCGGTGGTAGCATCCGTCGTTCTACACTTGCCTCCTTATCGTTACAGGTTTGACTTCTCTCAGCTAAAAGGTAAGGACGTAGAGAAGGCTCTGGAGGAAGACCTAAGAGAGAGAGACTTTACCGCAAACGCCATAGCGGTCAACCTTGATGATGTGCTCAGCATAGGTTCAAAGCAGACCATAGTCTTTGACCCCACAGGCGGGATAGCGGACCTTGAGAAGGGTCTTTTAAGGCCGGTGTCTTTGAGCAATCTTAAAAGAGACCCGGTAAGGATACTGAGGGGTTTTAGACTCTCCATAGAGAAGGATTTGACCCTTACGGAGGACTTCCTTGAGTTTTCCCAAAACAACAGGGAACTTGTCCTGAAATCACCCGCGGAGCGGGTAACCTATGAGCTCTTCAAGATAATGAAGCACCCGAAAGCTTCAAGGGTTATTAGGGAGCTCTACAGGAGGGGCATACTGGAGATGATAATACCTCCCGTAGGTAAATTGAGAAGCATAAAGGACCAGGGAGAGCACCATATCTACCCCCTTGACGAGCATACCCTAAAAACTCTGGAGTATCTGGAGAGGGTTATAGAGGAAAAGGAGAGCTACCTGAGTCCAGAGCTCCTGAAAGATTTAGGAAACATAAAGGTTCTTGGAGAGTTCACCGACATGGAACTCCTGAAGTGGGCTTCCCTGTTCCATGACATAGGAAAGCCCGATACCTTTGAACTCAGAGATGGTAAGGTGACCTTCTACAACCATGACAGGCTGGGAGAACAGATAGTTAAGGAAGTGGGTAAGAAACTGAGGTGGGGCGAGCAGGCTACCAGATTCGTTGCCAAGCTCGTTAGATATCACCTGAGGCCTTTCTACCTTAGGGAGGCTCTTCTCAAAGGACAGCTCAAACGCAGAGGAAAAGCCAACTTCTGGAGGGAGTGCGGTGATATAGCCCCCCAGCTCTTTCTACTATCCATAGCGGATGCCTTGGCAAGCGGAGACAAGGAAGAAGAGATTAAGGCACTTTTGGAAACCATAAAAGAGCTGGATAGGTTTAGAAGGGAAGAGTTCAGCAGTAGCGATATAAAACCTCTCCTTGATGGTCACGAGATAATGGAGATTCTCAACATACCACAGGGTAAACTCGTTGGCGAGATAAAAGAAAAACTCCTGTCCGCTCAGGAGGAAGGAAGGGTTAAAAGCAGGGATGAAGCTGTTGAGTTTGTAAAGTCCCTTTTGAAAGAGATTACGAAAGCGGGAGGTTAAGATGGCGGAGCTCATGCCCCTGGAGGAAGCACTTGTTATAGTTCTTGAGAACGTGAAACCTCTGGATACGGAAAAGGTGTTTATAAAAGATTCCTTGGGAAGGTTCCTTGCCCAGGATGTGCCCTCCGACACGGATAAGCCCCTCTTGGACAGCTCCGCAATGGATGGCTTTGCACTCAGGCATGAAGATATAGAGGGTGCCTCCGAAGAAAGCCCTGCGGAGCTAAAAATTGTCGGGGAACACTCCGCAGGTGTGCAGGAGCCCCTCAGGGTGGAAAAGGGAACGGCGGTTAAGATATTCACAGGTGCGCCGATACCAGAGGGTGCGGATACGGTGGTGCCCGTAGAGTTCACCCAAGAAAAGGACGGAAAGGTTTACATACTAAAAGAGTTCAAAAAAGGAGCAAATATAAGGTTACGGGGAGAAGATGTCAGGGAAGGAGAGCCGGTTCTGAGAAAGGGACAGGAGGTGAGGGGTTACGAGGTCGGAATGCTGGCCTTCGTCAACAGAACCGTGGTTGAGGTATACAGGAAACCGAGGGTGGTCATTCTCTCAACCGGTGATGAGCTTCTTGAGGTGGGACAGCCCCAGAGTAGACCATCCCAGATAAGGAGTTCAAACCACCACATGCTCTTTGCATTGGCTCAAGGTGCAGGCGCTCAAGTCCACCAACTGGGTATAGCTCCTGACGACCCTAAGCAGCTTCTAAGGGTCATGAGGACTTGCTATAACTACGATATATTCATCACAACGGGCGGGGTATCGATGGGAGAAAAGGACTATGTTCAGTACCTGGTCAAGGATGTAGGCATTGATGTTAAGTTCCACAAGCTAAGGATAAAACCTGCAAAACCGGTCCTATTCGGAACTTACGGAGATAACAAGCTCTTTTTTGGGCTTCCCGGTAATCCGGTGTCCTGTGCGGTAGCCTTTGACTTGCTTGTATATCCCGCCATAAGGACAATGCTCGGTGCGAAGGAGATTTTCAGGAGAAAATATACAGCTATCTTAACTAAGGGATTTAAACGAAGAGACGCCAAGCGCAGAGAGTTTGCCAGGGCAAGGGTCTGGTTCGAAGAAGGGAGGTTTCTGTGTGAACCTCACCCCAAACAGCAGTCCCACATGCTCACCTCTCTGGTGGAGTCAAACGCTTACATGATAGTTCCAGAAGGTGTTAGTGAGCTCTCCGAAGGCCAAAAGGTGGAAGTGGTTATGTTCTGAGGTCTACTTTGTGTAGCCCTTGAATCTCTGAAAGTTCATTATTTTCTCCGCTATTTTGAGCTTTTTCTCTTCCGCTCTCTTTATAAGAAACTCTACTATCCTAAGTGCTTCTTCGTATTCCTCTTTGCTCAGTTTGGATATGTCCACCGACATGAGCTTTTCCAGAGTTTCGATAAGGGAATCGTAGTTTTCCTCCTCAAGGTATACCTCGCACCTCAGTAGGAGCTCTTTAAAGCTTTTCTCCATCAGTTTGAACGGTTGCCTCCTTCTTGTATACGTTTCTCTCCGCTTCCTCCCAAGCGTCCCTCAGCTCAACGAGGGCTTCTCTGACCTTTTTAAGGCCATCTATATCGTTAACCATGTTTATCCTTACAATTTCATCTATAAGAGCGCTGTAGATTTCGTCAAGGTTCTTAGCTATATCCTTGCCTTTCTCCTCGTCCAGAGATGCCTTAAGAACTATCAGTATGTCCATAACCTTGGT
>CAYSNS010000196.1:0-3438 GCA_964432395.1 uncultured Aquifex sp.
CTTCTCAAAAGGCAAAAGGTCCCCCGCTTCCATAAGCTCCACATCTAAGGGTAGGCTACCTTCATAGTGAAGGTCCGCCCCCGTAACGGTCAGCCTGTGTATCTTGGACTTGAGCATATTCCTTCTCAAGGTATCACCTCCTAAAGGAGCAAAATAATAATATATGAAATTTCTTATAAATTTCTACTCCCAAAGCCTGGGGGCGGATAGAGAAGCAAGACCTTTCGGAGCCTTAATACTCTCACCGAAAAGCTCCTTAAGCTGTAAAGCGTTGAGTGCACCTTTCCCACGGTAGTGGTTGTTGAAAAATACATAAGTATCAAGCTCCCCGTTAAGCTTTTCTATTTTTCTTTTAATCTCTCTGAGTTCCTCTATGCTGTATAGGTAGTCGTAGCGCTCGTATGCTTCCTTTCCCCTGTGCCACTTGTCCGTATTCCTTCCATGCAGTCTAATGTAATTGATTGTTCCTATACTCTTCCACGGGCCCAGAAGCACGCCTTTGAGCTTTGGAGCATCTACGTTTACCAAGGAGAAACCTAAGCTTTCAATTTCTTCAAAGACATCGCTCCTGTCAAAATCTCTACTTCTAAACTCAATTACCTTATCTACGTCCAAAAAGTCTTCAGAGAGCCTGTTTATGTATTCCATACTCTCGGGGCTGTAGCGGAAACTCTGGGGAAACTGAAAAAGCAGGGCTATGAACCTTCCGCTATCAAGAAGGGGCTTAACTGCGTTCAGAAACAGGTCTCTATCACGGACTGTGTACCTTCTCTCGTGAGTAAATATCCTGTTTACCTTAACGGAGAAGAGTAGCCTCTTGGTTCTCTCCAAGAAGCTATTAAAGGTGTGCGGGTGGGGCATAGAGTAAAAGGTGTAGTTTATCTCCACAACATCAAAAAATTTTTCGTAGTAGGGAAGCATTCCCGAGGGATGTATGTGGGAAGGGTAAAAGGTTCCCTTCCAATCCCTGTAAGAAAAACCGCTACAACCTATTAAGAGCTTACCTCTGCGCACCTATCAGGGAACGAACTTTGATTTGAAATCATCAAGGGCCTTTTTAACCTTCTCTTTGAGTTCGTCATCAAGCTTCTTCTTTTCCTTTATCTCCTGGAGTATGTCAGGTCTCTCGCTATCCAAGTAAGCGTAAAGCTCCTTCTCGAACTTTCTCACCGCTTCCACGGGAAGGTCATCCAGGTATCCGTTTGTCCCTGCGAATATAGCCACTATCTGTTTTTCAACCGGTAGGGGACTGTAGGGCTCCTGTTTTAGGAGTTCAACAAGCCTCATACCCCTGTTTATGGTCTGCTGAGTTGCCTTATCAAGCTCAGAGGCAAATTGAACGAAAGCCTCAAGCTCCCTGAACTGAGCGAGGTCAAGCCTGAGTGTTCCCGCAACCTGTTTCATAGCCTTTATCTGCGCAGCACCACCGACCCTTGAGACCGAGAGACCCACGTTAATTGCAGGTCTTACACCCTTGTTGAATAGGTCAGGCTCAAGGTATATCTGTCCGTCGGTTATGGATATAACGTTTGTAGGTATGTAAGCTGCCACGTCACCAGCTTTGGTTTCAATTATGGGAAGAGCGGTGAGGGAACCTGCTCCCAGCTCATCGTTGAGCTTCGCGGCCCTTTCGAGAAGTCTTGAGTGCAGGTAGAAGACATCACCCGGATACGCTTCCCTTCCCGGAGGTCTTCTCATAAGCAGTGAGAGCTGTCTGTAAGCTTCCGCATGCTTGGATAGGTCATCGTAGACCACGAGAGCATGCATACCGTTATCCCTGAAGTACTCGCCTATGGTGCATCCAACGAAAGGTGCAAGATACTGCAGGGAAGCGGGGTCAGTTGCGGAAGCGACCACAACGGTCGTATATTCCATAGCACCCTCTTTTTCCAGCAGTTCTATTATGCGTGCGGTGGTAGACCTCTTCTGTCCTATGGCTACGTATATGCAGTAAACGTCCGTGTCCTTTTGGTTGAGGATTGTATCTATACATATGGTCGTTTTACCCGTGGCCCTGTCACCTATTATCAGCTCCCTTTGTCCCCTTCCTATAGGAATCATGGAGTCTATAGCCTTTATGCCTGTCTGGAGCGGTTCGTGAACAGGCTGTCTACTTACAACACCGGGCGCTATCTTCTCCACCGGGGACATGTACTCAAACTCTATGGGTCCTTTCCCGTCCAGAGGCTCACCGAGCGGGTTTATAACCCTTCCTACGAGCCCTTTACCCACAGGAGCGGACAGAATTTGATTGGTTCTCCTTACTACGGAGCCCTCCCTTATGCCCGTTTCACTTCCGAGTATTATGATACCTACGTTGTCTTCCTCAAGGTTGAAGGCAAGCCCCTTTTCTCCCCCTTCAAACTCTACTACTTCCATAGCCATAACGTTTTCAAGTCCGTAAGCCCTCGCCACACCGTCACCGACGTAGTAAACAACCCCAACCTCTTCCATCTTGGCCTGTGTATCAAAGTCCTTTATCTGCTCTTTCAACAGCTGGAGGGCTTCCTCGTAGCTGAGCATCCCCATAACGGACCTCCTAAGTTTTGTGCTCCAAAATTATATCACAAGAGCTTGAACTTCCTTTACCTTTATACAAATTTAATATTTAACTTTATGTAGGCTTAAGCATAGGAGGAGAAAGTCTGATGTCAAGAAAGGGTGCGGATATAGTAATAGAGTCGCTGAAGGAGGAAAACGTAGAGGTTATCTTTGGTCTTCCCGGCGGTGCGATAATGGAAGTCTACGACGCCCTGTATAGGGATGGGACCATAAAACACATCCTCGCTCGCCATGAGCAAGGTGCGGGACATATGGCGGAGGGATACGCCAAGGCTACCGGCAAAGTGGGAGTTGCTATGACCACTTCAGGGCCGGGGGCAACTAACGTAGTGACGCCCTTGGCGGACGCATACATGGATTCGGTCCCCATAGTGGTAATTACAGGACAGGTTCCTACCCATATGATAGGTAACGATGCCTTCCAGGAGGTGGACATAGTAGGCATAACAAGACCCATAACCAAGCACAACTTCCTCGTCAGGGATATAGAGGAGCTTCCCCTTATAATCAGAGAAGCCTTCTATATAGCTAAGACCGGGAGGCCCGGTCCAGTTCTGGTAGACATACCCAAGGATATAACCCAACAGCTATCGGATGTAAAGATACCGAGCATAGACGATGTGAAGAAAGCCCTTCCCGGTTACAAACCTCACGTTGAAGGGAACATGCAACAGATAAAGAAAGCGGTGAAGCTGATAATGTCTGCCAAAAGACCTGTCCTATATGTTGGCGGTGGTGCGGTAAACTCGGAGGCACAGGAGGAACTGATTGAACTTGCGGAGCTTATGAAGATACCCGTTACAACGACCACACAGGGCAAGGGAGCATTTCCAGAGACTCATCCTCTGTCCCTCAGAATGTTGGGAATGCATGGAA
>CAYSNS010000197.1:0-3387 GCA_964432395.1 uncultured Aquifex sp.
ATGGACGTTTACATGGAAGCGGAGAAGGAGAAGCAGATGGAGGTGATACTGGAGAGGTTATAGGCTCAGAACACGTATCTGTCCGCTCTATCAAGCCCGCTGAGGAAGCCTCGTAGTTTTCTCGGTGAGAACGGTTCGGGAGCCTTGAGAATTCTCATCAATCCCTGAGACTTTTCCCTTTCAAGGATTTCAAGCAGGGAACCATCAAGCCCAAAGGCTCTGTTTACTATCTCGTCCAGCTCTCTGAGAGCTTTCTCTTTTTGTTCTAAGGCTTTCCTTCTTTCCTCGCCGTGGACTATCTCTTTCCATCTCCTTACCGCTTCCCTGTCGTCAGGGTCGGGAATCTTTACCTCGGTCAGGATTTCATTAGCATTAGCTTCTTCTACGCCGTAAACCTCAAGGGCTTCTTTTAAAAGCTCTCCTACTTCGTGGTCGTTTATCTGAATCCACTCAAACAGGGAAGTCTGCACCGTAAACCAGCCACTTTCCATGGTGTCTCCGTATTCCGAAAACCTCATCTCAAGATAGCTTCTCCTGCCCGCAAGCTCTTCAATAGAGACAAGAGACACCTCATCCCTCAGAAGTTTAACAAGGTCAAGGTTCGTTTTTTTGCATGCCTGCACGTATTCCTCCCTCAGCTCCCTGAGCCGGTATTCGTAGTTCCTTAGCTCCTCGCTCCACGGCAATTTCCTGAGTGTTCGGGGATAGAGGTTTGAATACAATTTTGAGACAGCTCCTCCCCTCAGGTAATAGGTGTAGTAGAACCTGTATAAAGAAGAGAGCACGAGAAAGTCAAAGGGAAAGTTCTCAAGGCTCTCTTCGGGAAAGAACAGGGTGGCGGTGTCCAGAAACGCCTGTTCTCTCGGGTTGAAGGGACAGGCTGTAGGAGCAAGGCATATCCGAAGAAAGGCATATCCCCTTTCGGGCAGGGCATCCGGAAACCTCCAGAAGGAGGGGTCGCTCGCTCTTGTCACGTCAACGTCCCTTTCTGCAGGTTCGTCTATAAGCTGGCAGGCAAGGATGTTCTCTCCCTTGTAAACCCTCCAGCTTCCACGATGTCTCTGACGCCTGAAAACCAATCCTCTCGCTATCATCTTTGACTGTTCCCATCCCTCACCTTCGTATGGCTCATTGAGAAAGGCCTCTACGTAGGTATTCCCTTCTTTTTTTCTCCACCACACCCTTGCGATGTCTTCAAAGGTCGGGAACTCCCTTATATGGTTCACAAGCTCAAGCCTTTCGGGAGTTATCTTGGTAAGTATCCGCCCGTCTTCGGTAAAGATTTCATCGTATCTGAAGTCCACGATTTTGAGGTCATTCAGTATCTCTTTTCCTTTCTTGTCCGTAGGGGAATCAAGAAACTTCAGGGTAATTCGGTCATTCTCGGAAGGTCTCCTTTTCTGAACTATCAGAATTACGGGATTGACGGCAACTCCGGGAAAAATCTCCTTAGCAACAAGCTCAAGGTCCACTATCTCCTTTATGGTCCACTCACTTCTGAGGAGGTTCCTCAGCGGTTCCTCGTGCTCGCTGTCAAAAACAGAAAGAGGGAGAACGAAACCGAGATACCCATCCTCGTCAACCCAATCCCTGAGAGCCCTGTAGGTGAACACCGTCCTCAGGTTTGCCCTTGCAAGGGGGTCCGAAGAAGAATTTGATGAGTTTTCCCTTTCGCTTCTCAGTATCTCAGGGCGAACGTAAGGGGGATTTCCCACAACCGCCTGATACCTTCTTGTGCTGTAAATTTTCCACATACCGCCCGTTTCGTAAAGACCGCTCCGGGTACCCACTGCATCCCCGACAGAAACTTTAAGGAGAGGCATATGTCCCTGCAGGTTTTCTTTAAAGGGAAGCAGGTGCCAGAAGAGCTGAAGCCTTGAGAGGGCGGATGCAAAGGGATCAACATCATTGCCGTGTATCTTTTCCACTTCCTTTTTGAATTTCTCATAAGAGATAGTTCTTCTTCTGAATTTTTCTCCCGCAAGCTTTTCAAAAAAGACAACGAGGAAGGTTCCGGAACCGCAGGCGGGGTCAAGGACGCTTTCAACGTTTCCGCCGGTCATGTCAAGGATCCTGTCAGCTATGTATTCCGCTATCCAGAAGGGGGTAAAGACCTGACCGAGGTTTTTTCTTGTGCCCGGGGAGACCATCCTGGTGTAAATCTGAGAAAGAATGTCCCCCCTTGCCTTTGAAAAGTCTATGAAGGACAGCCAGTAGAGTATGTATTCTATAGCTTTTGATAGAGCACGGTCGGAAAGATACAGGACCCAGTCGTAAACGGTTTCTTCCATAATTGTAGGGAAGATTTCTTCTGTAAGCTGGGACCCGTATCTTACAAGCTCTGTCATGTTAGCCCTGACGTGTTCCCTGAACCTCACGAAACTCTCTATACCGCCGTTAGAAAAGATTTTTCTCCCGAGGAAAGAAAGGTCTTCTACAAATCTTATGGTAAGCATACGAGCCATAAGGAGCATGGCGGTTCCGAAAGCGAGAGAGTTCTTGAGCTTACTGTCAAAATCCCTGTCCCTTAACCACACGTAGGTGTAGAAGAACTGGAAAAGGGGGCGGTTTCTCCTGAACATGGAAGAAAGAACGGAAAGCCTGTTTTCAAACTCTTCCCAATCTACATTCATGGAAGCGTAAGCCGGAAAGCCGGGTTCTACACCTGTCGGGGTGAGGTTGAGAATGTCCTTTGTGTTGTTTGAGCCTCTTGAAGCTATGGAGTAGAAGTATTCAAGGTGTTCTTTCATCTTTTCATAGAACTCTTCTGCTTCGGGGACAAGTCCCTTGACTGTGTCCATAAGCAGGTTGAAGCTCCTCTCAAGAGTATTGAAAAAGGCTTCTCTGTTCTCGGAAGGGTCTATGCTTCTAACGTGTGAAGTGTCCCCTTCAAGGAATCTTTTTAGGCTTCTCTGCTGCTCAAAAGCTGCAGGGGACAGGTTTCCTCTGAGAAATTCCCACAGCTCCCTTACCTGAGCCTCATTGCTAACATCAAAAACCTTTTTCTGCTCGGTTTTGACTTCAAGCCCGAACACGGGCATGATCACCCATATCTCGGGGTCAATGAGAACGAACCATTCTGTTCCCAGAACAGCATACTTCTTTTTTTCACCGAGGATTTCCTCTATATTTACGTCACTCTCAAAGAGCCTTGCCTTTGCCTTTGCTTCTCCCACAATCCACGGAAATCCGAGCTCTTTAATGAGAACCGCAAAGTCGGGCACATCCCTTCTTTTTCCGAGAGAAACATCAACCTTAATATTTCCCGCTTTCCAGCCCACAGCCTCAAAGGCTTTCTTGATTTCAGGATACATATTCCGTTCCTGACCCGACCCGGTTCTGAGGAGTTCGGAGATAGCTCTTTTAAATTTCCTCCAGCTCATATTT
>CAYSNS010000198.1:0-3386 GCA_964432395.1 uncultured Aquifex sp.
TATGGAATTTCTGCTGAGCTTGGAGAAGCCTAAGAGCTCCGCTGTGTAGAATCGGTCAAGGGGGAAATCAACGCCCGCAACTGCTCCGCTTCCGAGGGTAAGCTCGTCTACCCTGCGGTAGCAGTCCAAGAACCTTTCCGTATCCTTTAGAAAGCCTTCCCGGTAGGCGAGGAAGTAGTGAGCGAGCCTTATGGGTTGTGCTTTCTGAAGATGAGTGTATGCGGGCACGACAATATTGATACTTCTTTCCGCAAGCTTCACAAGAGTTCTTCTTAACGCTTTTAATAGGTTGACCAGTTCTTCTATGTTCTTTTTTAGAAATAGCTTTTCGTCGGTCGTTACTTGGTCGTTCCTTGACCTTGCGGTGTGGAGCTTCCCTCCCAGCTCTCCTATTCTGCGGGTAAGTTCCGCCTCTATGTTCATGTGAACGTCTTCAAGGGACTTCTTCCAGACAAATCCTCCCTGTAGTATGTCTTTTTCTATCTCCTTAAGTCCCTCTATGAGCTTGTCCATTTCCTCTTGAGTCAGGACGCCTGCCTTATAGAGGGTTCTGACATGGGCTATGTTCTGGCGTATGTCCTCAAGAGCAAGCTCCTTGTCAAAGCTCACCGACTCGGTAAACTCTTCTACAAACTCGTCCGTTTTCTCCGAGAATCTGCCCGACCAAGGTTTTTCCATAGGAATATTAAAACAGAACCTCAATAGCTTCTTTTAGAGTGGAAACAGGGTAAATCTCCATACCTTCCAAGCACATGTTCAGGCTTGAGGGAACTATCGCCCTCTTAAAGCCGAACTTCTTTGCTTCTTTAAGCCTTATATCTCCGAAGTGAACCGCCCTTACCTCTCCCGAGAGGCCGAGCTCTCCGAATATAACGAAATCTTCCGGCACTGGAATGTCCTTTTTAGAGGAAAAGATAGCCATAGCCACAGGCAGGTCAACAGCGGGTTCCCTGATTGTAAGCCCTCCCGCTACGTTAACGAACACGTCCGAATCCCTTGTAAACAGTCCCGCCTCCTTTTCCAGAACCGCAAGTATAAGGGATAGCCTGTTTACATCAAAGCCCTGTGTTCTTCTCTGGGGAGTTGTGTAGAGAGCTTGTATTACGAGAGCCTGTATCTCAACCAGTATAGGCTTGCTTCCTTCCGTGTGAGGAAACACTACACTACCGGGGCCGTGTATCCTTTCGGTTATGAAGAAAGCGGAAGGCTCGGGAACCTCTTCCAGACCCATGTCCGACATCTTGAAGACAGCTATCTCACCGGTAGACCCGAACCTGTTCTTAGCTACCTTAATAACTCTGTAGAAGTTATACCTTTCGCCTTCAAAGTAGAGGACGGTATCAACCATATGCTCAAGAACCTTGGGGCCTGCTATGGAACCTTCCTTGGTTACCTGACCTACTATGAAGCAGGGTATATCCAGCTCCTTGCATACCTCCGTGAGCCTGAAGGTAACTTCTCTTACCTGCGAGACCGAACCCGCGGAGGACTCAAGCTTTTCTGAGTAAATGGTTTGCACCGAGTCAAGAACCAGAAGGGAAGGCTTAAGTTCTTCTACTTTCTCCAGTATCTTCTCGAGCAGTGTTTCGGGATAGACAAGGATTCTGTCTTCGGAAATGCCGAGCCTCTTACCTCGCAAGGCAACCTGAGAGCCCGACTCCTCGCCGGACACGTAGAGGACGTTACCCTCCCCACCAAAGCTGTCTGACACCTGAAGTAGAAGCGTTGATTTACCTATCCCTGGCTGACCCGCTATCAGTATGACCTGACCTCTTACAACCCCACCGCCCAGAACGCTGTCCAGGCTCGGGTAACCCGTGCTTATCCTCTCACTGCTGTCTTCTTGCCACTCTCTCAGGGGCAGGACCTTGGAAGCGTTCCTGTAGGCAATATTACCTCTCGTCTCTGATACTTCCTCAAGTAGGGTGTTCCACTCACCGCAGGAAGGACACCTACCCTTCCACTTTACTGACCTGTATCCGCAGGACTGACATACGTAGCTAACAGCCTTTTTTCGCATCCTCCTCAGTATATGTCATCAGCTCCCTTATCAGGTCCGCGGGCTGGACATCTTTCGGGCACGTGCTGTTACACTTGTCACAGGAAAGACAGTGATAAAGATGCCCTTCTTCCACAGCCTCCCTTAATCTTCTGTCCTTTTCCTCTTCCCTGGGGTCCTCAAGTAGCCTGTATAGCTTTGCAAAGAAGAGGGGACCTGCGTATTCCTCCTCAAGCAGCTGCGGGCAGTAAGATTGGCATGCGGAGCAGAGGATACAGTCCGCTGCCTTCTCTATCTTTTTGGCTATCTGGGGGGGTATTCGCACATCTCCTTTAAAGCCCTCTATCCATGTGCGGAGCTTCTTCATTTTCTCTATGACTTCTTCTTGTTCCACAACGAGGTCCTTCACGACGGGAAACTTATCCATGGGTTCCACCAGCACCTCTTCACCGGTTAGGGCATAGGGCAGAACCTGCTCTTTGCAGGCAAGTTTAGGAAAGCCGTTTATAAAGACTGTGCATGTTCCACATATACCCGCCCTGCAGAAGTGTCTGAAGGAAAAGGAAGGGTCTATCTCCTTTATCCTGTGGAATGCGGTGAGGAAGGTCATACCCTCTTCGTAGTCTATCTCGAAAGAATCGTAACCTTTCTTTCCTACCTCCGGGTTGTATCTGAATACCTTTAGCTTTACCTTCATGACGAGGATAATATAGCATCGGGCGGTGAGTTTTCAAAGGGATTGGAGTTTGAGCCTGGATATTTCCGAGAGGGCCTCGTATATGTTATCGGTTTCTGTTTCCCATACAAAGATGCCGTTCTTATGAAGAATCCATTTAGCTCTTGCACTTCTGGGATGGTGCTTACACACAACTATATCTACGTTCTCCCTGACCAGTATCTTTGCCACTTCTTCCTCAGAACTCGCATCAAGCTCCTTTACAGAAGGGCTACCGCCCCCTTCTTCAAACAAGAGAACCTTCTTAACTTTGCTGAACTCTTCACATAATCTTTCTCCATCGCAGGACAGGACCGCTATTCTGAGCTTTTCTTCTCTTGCGGGTTCGTAGTGTATAAATACCATCTCCACGTTTTCAAGCTCTTTAGATATGCTTCTTTCTATCTCGTCCGCAACCGCATGACTCTTCATGAAACTGCCTGGTCTGAGGAGTATTTCCGCATCTATGAAGAGCTTTCCTCCCGCACTTCTAACCAGTAGCCTCTTTATGCCCTCAACCTCGGGAAAGCTCAGGATTATGCTCCTTATCCTGCTTACCGTTTCCTCGTCCGCGGATATATCAAGTATGACTCCTATCTGTTCCTTCAGCAGTCCCACAGCGGTGTAGACTATCAGCCCTGCCACCATAAGGGCAAAGTACTTATCGTAGTT
>CAYSNS010000199.1:0-3346 GCA_964432395.1 uncultured Aquifex sp.
CTTAAATATCCCGTGGGCTATCAGGTGGTATATGGCAAGGGCAAAGGCTCCCACACCGCACTCCATAATCATGTATCCCATCTGTCCCACCGTGGAGTATCCCAGAGATTTCTTTATGTCCGTTTGCATCAACATCAGCATGGAACCCAGAACAGCGGTTATGAGACCTACCCAGAAGGCAAGATGCAGACCCATCTCCGCATGGAAGAACACAGGGGCAAACCTGTTTATCAGAAACCCACCTGCGTTTACTATACCCGCATGCATAAGAGCGGATACGGGCGTTGGTCCTGCCATAGTGTAGGGAAGCCAGAGGTGAAGGGGAAACTGAGCGGACTTTGCAAAGGCGGAGATAACTATGAGTATTCCCACAAGCTCTATGTTCTGGGGCGCTTCACCAGAGGACAGATGCTCTTTTATGAGAGCAACATCAAAGGTGTTGAACTCTTTGTATAGAAGCAAGACTGCAAAGAGAAGGGGTATGTCTCCCAACCTATGTGTCAGGAATGTCCACAGGGAAAACCTGTGAGCCTGTTCAAAGCGAAGGTCGTGAGAGAGCAAGAAGTATAGAACTACACCCACAAGAATCCATCCCGTCAGCATGAGTATGAGATTCCCTGCGGTTACGGTTATGAGTATTGAGAAGGTCATCAGGTCAAGCAGGGCAAAGAAGCGGGCGTATCCCTCATCGTCCTGCATGTATCTCACCGAATAGGCATGAACTATGGCACTTATAGTGCTGACCGCCAGCGCCATAACCACACTGAGGGCATCTATGTAAAAGGTGAGGAAAGGAGTAAGTTGAAAAACCTTGACCCCGGACGATATGTAATCTATGAGCATCCACAGGGATGCTAAAACTGTCAAAAAGCTTAAAGATAGACTTATCCTGTAAGCGGTCTTCTCACTGTTTCTACCAAAAAGTATTACAAGTATAGAAGACAGTAAGGGTATAAAAGGCAAGAAGGCTACAAACATCTTTATCTTTTATTTAAGAAATCAGAAAGGGACAGCTATTCCCCGCCGTATTCCACGCTGTCTATCTCTTCCATGAACTGTTCAATCATAAAGGTTACATATTCTTTGAGCTCATTTACGCTTTTATTCCAGTTATCGGGAGATATCTCTATGTCCTTTTCATGAACGTTATGCTCGTCAGTTGTATACCTAACCTTTACGTACGGGAACGGCTTATTCAGGTCACAGCTTTCACCCACTTCTACATCTTTAAAGCATACCTCTATATCTATATCGGGATTTATCATCATGTCGTTCAGTTCCTTTGCGAGCTGTTGGAGCTTTTCCCTGACAGAGCTGTCCATACTGAGACCTCCGCTCAAATTTAGCTTTGTATTATGTTAGCAAAAAAAATTTCTAAAGACCCGCCCGGAGGCGGGTAGTTGTTATCAATCTCCGGTCTTGACCATTACCATCTCAATACAGTGTCTCTTCAGAAGGTCGGAGCATACGTAGACACAAATCTCACAGCCCTTGCACCTGTCATACCATACCCAAGCGGTGTGGTCACTCTCCTTGTAGTTCAGACAGTTGGGCTCGGGACAGAACAGGACACACTGCTTACAGTTATACTTTGCGCACTCCTTTTCGTTTACCTCCGCTACGAAATACATCTACTACCTCCTCAGGTGGCTACTTTCTCCTCTTCCTCCTCCACCCACTTGTTCTCTTCCGCAAGCTTTATCGTGTATTTTATGACTTCCATATTCTTCGAAAGAAGCTCCTGCTTTTTCTTGAACTTCTTCTCTATAGCAGAGTCAAGAGCTGTTGTTCCTCCGGAAGCTACGAAGGAGCCACCCAGGAACCTCTCTACCAGAGCTTTCTCTATGTGCTCAAGGTTAACCAGTCTGGTTATGCCGAAGAACAGGCCTACCATAGCCATGTTGGTAGCGAGCTCGGTCCCTGCTATATCCCTTGCTATCTGGGTTGCGGGAATCATGAATATCCTTGCGTTGAGGTCTTCCAGAACTTTCTTGTCCTCATCGGGTATTATGTCCGCATCGGAGTTGATTATCACCATGCCGTTGGGCTTTAGGCCCGTGTAGAAGGGCATAGTGTAGGACTTACCGTGAGTTATGACCTGCGGGTGATAAATCATTATGACGTTGGGATAGACGACCTCTCCAACCTCGTATATAGGCTGGTCTGAAGCCCTAACGTAAGCCTCAACAGGGGCCATCCTCTTCTCGGACCCGAAGAAGGGAACCAGAGAGGCGTACTTACCCGCCGCGGACATTGCGTTACCGAGTATGTGGGCGGAGGTAACCACCCCCTGCCCACCGACACCCGCTATCCTTATGTTATACCTCTTCATTCTTAGACCTCCTGCTTAGCCTTTTCTTTCTCTTTCCTTTCGAGCTCGGTCAGGTACTCCTTAACCTCGTCGGTCATCCACTCGTAGAACTTGAAGTCCTTCTTCTCCCTCTGTCTTGCGTCCGCAAGAACTTCTCTGGTAGGTATTGAATACTCAATGTTACAGGAGGTGTAAGCGTGTATGAAGGTGGGTCCAAACTCTCTTGCAGCGAGTATAGCCCTTCTGACGACCTTAGCTATCTTCTTGGGATTTGTAGGAGATATCCTTGCTACGTATACACAACCTGCGGTCTGGGCTAGCTCAACAGCGCTTATCTTGTCAAACTGCTTCCCTTTGGGATCCACCTTGAGATGTATCGCCTGAGGAGACATTCCGCTCTCCTGACCCCCGGTGTTTCCATAAACCTCGTTGTCAACCATTATGGTGGTGAACTTCTCCCTTCTGAACCAGGAGTGCATGGTCATTCCGAAGCCTATATCCATAAGACCGCCGTCTCCAGCTATAACCACAACGTCCTTGACCTTGTCGGGGAACCTTATGGAGAGTGCCCTTTTGAGTCCCGAAGCGACTGCGTTTGTATCTCCGTAGTTTCCGTATATGAAGGGTACTGCAGCCTGAGAGAGAGCGAGCCTTGCACATCCCGCTGTTCCAAGAACTATGGTGTCTTCGGGGTTGGGCAGTGCTGCGTAGAACACCCTTATGAAGTATGCCATGTAACAGCCAGCACACATGGGGTGCTCTTCCACAAGCTCCTTGAACTGCCCCATCTGCATAACGTCTATCTGCTTTCCAAATTGCCCATAAGTGACCAAGTCCACGTAGTCCCTGGGCATGTATTTCTCAAATCCAGGCGAAATCTTGACGTATTCAAGTCCCATGACACACCTCCTTCAAATTTTTTTAGGCGTAGGTTTTTTCCCTCTTTATACCAAGGGCTTTGTAAATTTCCTCCATTATAAGCTCAACGGGCAGAGTCATTCCACCGTAGACCCTCGGTCCGTCGACAACTATACC
>CAYSNS010000200.1:0-3343 GCA_964432395.1 uncultured Aquifex sp.
TATGGAGAGGGTCTTGGCTCTTCTGTTGTCCAGTCCTGTAGCCTTTCCCATAAGAAAGCCCAGGAGAAAACCTCCCAAATTATGTATCATCACGCCCGCAAGCAACGCCGCGTTTATATCCTCAATTCTCTGCTTGTTCAGAGCAAATATGACCGATATTATGAAGGCTATGGCAATTACGGAAAGATAGGGTAGGTAGGTCTCCACTTTAGCTATATTCTTCAGAAAAACTCTCCTCAACAGCATCCCTATGAGGACAGGCAGAACCACTATCTTAAGCGTGGTCAGCGCCATATCGAGAAAGGGAACGGGAACATACCTGCCTGCCAAAAGCCATGTCCAAAGGGGGGTGAGCAGAGGCGACAGCAGGGTAGACAGGGTAGTCATGGAGACTGAGTAGGCCAAATCTCCTCCGGATATGTAGGTTATGAGGTTAGAAGCTGTCCCTCCCGGTGCGGAACCGACTAGCACAAAGCCTGTAAGCAGTTCTCTCTCAAGACCCAATAGCCTTGCAACTGCAAAACCAAGAAGGGGCATAACGGTAAACTGCAAAAGAGCCCCATAGAGAACTATCTTTGGGTTCAGAAAGACCTCTTTAAAGTCCCGTCCTCTCAGGGTAAGACCCATGCTGAGCATTATCACGACAAGCAGGGGAACCACGAGGGTTTTTAGCCTTGCGAAAAACTCCTCAAAAAGGTATCCCGCTGTGGAGAATACCAAAAGTATGAGGAGGAAGGTAAAACTGCGCATGGAAATATATAATTTAAAGGAATGGTAAAGAGAACGAAAAAGCTCTATGAGGGAAAGGCTAAGGTAGTTTACGAGACCGACGACCCGAACAAGCTTATCCTCTTTTTCAAGGACAGTGCAACCGCCTTTGACGGTGCCAAGAAAGCGGAGCTCAAGGGGAAAGGAGCGCTCAACAACACCATTTCAAGCCTGATATTTGAGATACTCAACAGCAAAGGCATAAGGACCCACTTCATTGAAAGGCTTTCGGACAACGAGATGCTCGTCTGGAGGGCAAAGAGGTTCCCGGTGGAGGTGGTTGTCAGGAACATCGCTGCGGGTAGTGTTGTCAAGAGGCTCGGTTTTAAAGAGGGAGAGGAATTCAAGAAACCGCTTGTTGAGCTCTTTTACAAGAACGATGAGCTCCATGACCCTCTTATATGTGAAGAACACATCCAGCTTATGAACCTCGCACCCGTAGAAGCCCTGCCCCTTATGAAAGAAACCGCTCTTAAGGTGAACGATATACTCAGGGAATTCTTTTCCGAGCACCACATAAAGCTCGTTGACTTCAAGCTTGAGTTCGGACTCCTACCCGATGGTGAGCTTGCCATAGTTGACGAGATATCCCCCGACAGTATGAGGCTCTGGGACGCGAATACCGGAGAGAAGCTTGACAAAGACAGGTTCAGGTTTGACCTGGGAGACCTCCTTGAAGGTTATCGGAAGGTTTTAAATAGAATATCCGACTGAAATCATGAAGGAGGCTGTCATGTTCAAGCTTGTGGTTACCTGTATTCTCACATTGGGTGTGGCTTTTTCAGCTCCCAAGCTCGTATCACCCGACTGGCTGAAGGAGAGACTTGGTAGTAAAGACATAGTGCTCCTTGAGTTTTCAGACACTCAGAGCTATCTGGCAGAAGGACACATACCTGGTGCGGTGCTCACCGAAAAGGAGGACTGGAGAATAATGGATGAAAAAACGGGAGCGTTGGTGAAGAGGTCCATTCAGGAGTATGAGAAGCTCTTCAGGAAATGGGGTATAAACGATAACTCGCTTGTTGTTCTCTACTACAAGGGCAACAAGATGAACGAGATACTCGGAACGGTATATGCCTACTGGATATTCCATCTGCTTGGACATGAGAAAGTAGCACTGCTGGATGGGGGATGGCTCGCATGGATGAAGAAGGGCTATCCCGTAAGCTACGACGAACCGCAGATTAGGGAGGGAAACTTCAAAGCAAGGTATAACCCAAATAAGGAAGTAAGTTGGAAGGAAGTGTATGAAAGTATAGGCAAGAAGCCTATAATAGACGGCAGGCCTGTGGGACACTACTTCGGTATATCAAAGTTCCCCGCTGCAAAAAAATATGGACATGTTCCCTGCTCGGTTCCACTTCCCTGGGAGTGGTGGGTTCACAAGGATGAAGAGAGCGGGAAGCTCCATATACAAGTTCCCGACTACATAGAGAGCTTCCTGCAAAATCAGGGCATAAAGAAGGAAGACGAGGTTCTCCTCTTCTGCTTTGGGGGAACGGGCGCTGCTTTTGTCTACATGATGATGGACTTCGCAGGTTACAGGAATATGAGGGTATACGATGCGTCCAAGAGAGAGTGGGAGCACCTGAACTTGCCCTTGAACAGGTTCGTGTGGGAAACGTTCAGGGACTGCAAAATGCCTAACCGCTAAGCTTGAACCGTTACGTAACAGGTTCAAACCTTATCCAGTGGGTTATAAAGCCCACCTCCTCTTCAAGGCTCTTCAGGTCAAGCTCAGGATACTTTTTCTGAAGTTTAATAACTGCCAAACTCCACTTGGAGGCAAAGCGCTCTCTTATCCTTTCAACGAAGGGTGCTATTTCCCTCTGCCATATCAACCTCATAGGGTCTTCCCAGTCCGCCCTGCATACATCGCTATCCCTAAAGAGCATCAGCCTGCACATGTCGGGGCGGGCCTCGTAGACTGTGCACGTTCTATCCTCACTCAAGAAAGGACACGGAACGTCGTTCATTCCTAAACCACCTATGAGTCCCAGCTTTTCGGTGTCCAAGGCGGTTTCTGGCAGAGGCGAAGGAGGGTCATACCCTACCTTTTGCGCTTCTTGCCTGTAGAGCCTTTCATACTCCTTCAGCCTTTTGGCCAGTCTCTTCCTCTCCTTCAGAGAAAGACCGTTGAGGTATTCCACCAGCACGAGGGCTTCGGGCCTCTTGAGCCAAAGTGTAACCCCATAACAGCAGTAGACACATCCCTTTGAGCAGGCAACGGGAACCTCATCAAGAATAGTGCGAAGTATACCTTCCCTGACCTTGAGCCTCTCCTGAACGTAGCTGTGCTCCGAGGACATACCCGCTGGTCTATAACTATAACAGACTGACCAGGAGGGGAACGCTGAAGAAGCTCAAGAGCATGCCGAGGGTTATTGAGGATATCGCCAGGGCATGGTCAAGCTCATACTTAAGAGCAAGAACACCCGCCATAACCATGGGAGGCATGGCACTTTCCAGAAGGACTACCTTATAAGGTAGCGTCGCCAGACCCCACGCCTTAAGGAAGAAAAGCAGTCCCAAAGGGATGAAAAACATCTTTATTAAAAGGGAGGCAAGGGCTCCC
>CAYSNS010000201.1:0-3340 GCA_964432395.1 uncultured Aquifex sp.
GAGCCAGTTTACTATCTTGGGGAATTCTTCGGATGCATACTCAACGTCCTCTTCGGTGTTTTCCCTGCCGAAGCTAAAGACTATAGAGCCGTTGGAGACCTCCTTGGGGACCCCTATGGCGAAGAGGACATGAGACTGCTTGAGTGCCAGAGACACACATGCGGAGCCCGAGGCGGTCTCTATACCCATCAGGTCACATCTCAGAAGCATAGCCTCACCTTCTATGAAGTGGACTATCAGGGAAAGGTGGTGAGGAAGCCTCTGGGTAGGATGTCCGGTAAACTCTATGTACTCAAGCTTTTCCTCTATAGCCTTCCTGAGTTTGTCCCTGTAAGATGCCAGGCGGGTCATACGGTCATCAAGTTCTTTCATAGTAAGCTCCGCAGCAGCACCAAAGCCGACTATCCCCGGGACGTTCTCGGTTCCTGCCCTTACACCCCTTTCCTGGGTTCCCCCCTCTATAAGGGGTCTTACCTTGACTCCTTTCCTGGTCCAAAGAGCCCCAACGCCTTTGGGCCCATACATGAGATGGGCGGTAAAGGATGCTGCGTCAACTCCCCAGTCTTTAAGGTCAACGGGGTAGTGGCCGAGTGTCGGTGCAGCGTCGGTGTGGAATATGACCTTGGGGTTCTTCTCCTTAGCAGCCTGAACGAGCTCTTTTATGTTTTGAATGGTTCCTATCTCTCTGTTAGAGTGTCCTATGGACACAAGGACTGTGTCCTTTCTGACAGCCTCACGGACCTGCTCTGGGTCTATAAGACCGTAGTTATCGGGTTTGATATAGGTCACTTCCCAGCCTTCCCTCTCTAAGCTCTTGCAGGGATGGAGTATGGAGTGATGCTCTATCTCTGTGGTAACTATGTGTCTGCCCCTCCTTTTGTAGGCGCTCGCTATACCCTTTATAGCAAGATTGTTTGCCTCTATTCCTCCAGAGGTAAAGACTATCTCCTCGGGAGTGTTTGCATTTATAAGAGCTGCGAGCTTTTCTCTTGCCTGCGTTACAGCCTTCTTAGCCTCCTGACCGAAACTGTGCAGGGACGTGGGGTTACCGAAGTGCTCCCTGAAGTAAGGAAGCATAGCTTCAAGCACTTCTTCCGCCACAGGAGTAGTGGCTATGTGGTCCAGATAAACTACCCTCTTTCCCGCCTTCTTCGCAAACATATTCTTACCTCCTCAACTTAGTTCCTGTGCAACAATCTTTGCTATACCAAGAAAAGCCTTTGAAACTTCAGACTCAGGAGAGCTTATCACAACAGGCTCTCCCTCATCGGACTTCTCCGCCACCTCGGGGTCTATGGGGATTGAACCCAGTATCTTAAGGCCGTATGCGGAAGCGAACTCTGCGGTCCTTCCCCTCCCGAATATATAATACCTGTTGCCCGTTTCCGGACATACGAAATAGGCCATATTTTCTATAACGCCAAGGACAGGTATCTGCACCTCCTTGAACATTGAGGTTGCCTTCTTAACGTCCGCAAGAGCCACGTCCTGCGGTGTTGTCACCACAACCGCACCGGATATATCAACGTTTTGAGCCAGTGTAAGCTGAACATCTCCCGTCCCGGGAGGTAGGTCAAGAACAAGGTAATCAAGCTCTCCCCACTCTACATCGAACAGGAACTGAGTCAGAGCCTTCATCAGCATGGGGCCTCGCCATATGACGGGCGTATCCTCCGAAGGGAGCATAAAGCCTATGGATAGAACCTTTATCCCGAACTTCTCTACCGGCAGTATCCTGTTCCTTTCGTTTACCGTGGCTCTCTCTCCCTTAAGTCCCAGGAGTGTGGGAACGCTCGGCCCGTATATGTCCGCATCCAGCAAACCAACCCTGTATCCGAGCTTGGATAGGGCCAGGGCTAAGTTGGTAGCCACCGTTGACTTACCCACACCTCCCTTTCCGCTACCTACGGTGACTATGTGTTTCACTCCGGGAACCTTTCGCTTGGTAAAAGCGGGTTGTCCCCCAGGCATCTGAGGCCCATGGGATGGAGCTTGCTGAGGAGGAGATGATGCAAACCTTACCTTCACCCTGTCTACGTCGGGGACTCCCGCAACAGCCTTCTCCACCTTAGCCCTGAGAACATCTTCAAGTCCACCCTTGGGTAGGTATAAGACAAGGTCAAGCTCTGTCCCTATAAGCTTTATATCCTTAACAAGCTGAGCTAAGTTCTCGTTAATGCCCAAGTCCTGCAGGGTTTCGGAGCGAAGAGCATCCATTATGTCTTTTACAGCCATATATTTCCTCCTTTTGGGTGGGCTTCTAACTAAAGAATATAGTAAATTGAATTCTTAAGTATGACTGCTATCATCAGAGTGCGTAAGAGGTAATAGACATGAACATAGCTCCTGAGATACTTAACTACTTAAGTGAGAGAAGAGAGTTTGCGGAGGTTATACTGGCACCAAAGGCTTCTCCTGTGGAAAGGAGAGGCAAAAGCGTAAGAAAGATAATGGATGTGGTTCTATCCACGGAGGACATAAGGGATACGCTGGTTTCCTTGAGGTCCCATACGCCGGTTTCACTCGGACCGCTGGGTAGGGAAGGGTTTTTCTCCTTCGGTATCCCGGATGTGGGCAGAATCAGGGTAACCTACCTTACCCAGAGGGGGAGTTATGTTGTAAGCATAGTAAAAGTTCCTTATGAGATACCACCTCTCAAAGATATAGTGGCAAACTACTCGGACGCTAAGAAACTTTTTGAAGCTCTCAATACCGACACCGGCATAGTTCCGATAATAGGGAAGAGCTTCGTCACTCACAATCTGTTTTCTTATTCCCTGCTCAGGGAGGTATGCTCCCGAGAATCGGGGCTTGTATACATACTCGAGAGACCACTAACCTACCTGATAAAACATGACGTTTCCATAGTCATACAGCGAGAGGTAGGCGTGGATGTAGAAAGCTTTGAAAAGGGTATAGAGGAAGCCCTGTTCGTTCACCCGGAAATTATATACATAAGCGACATAACCACAAAGGACGGACTCAATGCCTTGAGAAAGCTCTTTGACATACCTATACTCACACTAATAAGTGTGACCGCATCCAACCTTGAAGCTCTTAGGAGTAGCCTGGAAGCCCTATCCGACGGTAGGGGAACGGAAATAGTCAGGAGGATAAACAGGGTAATAGAGCTTGAGCTTGAGGACGACGACAGGATAAGTTTCTCTCTTAGAGACATATAACCTCGGGCTTGGGGAATCCATTAAAGTTAGAGGCGTAAACGGTTGTGTATGCACCTGCGGACAGAAAGAAAAGCCTATCACCTATCTCAGGTTCAGGCAAGCTCACATTTTTCGAGAGCACGTCCATGCTGTCGCAGGAGACACCGCCTATTACCCAC
>CAYSNS010000202.1:0-3306 GCA_964432395.1 uncultured Aquifex sp.
AATCGGGCTTACAGAGGCAAGGATAAATCCACGGATGTTCTTTCCTTTCCTATAGGCGAGAAGGTGGGCGATAGACTTATACTCGGAGATGTGGTTATCTCTGCAGACAGGGCTAAAGCACAGGCTAAAGAAATGGGGCACTCTCTTGAGGAGGAATTTCAGAGACTGCTCATACACGGGATAATCCATCTTTTAGGATACGACCACGAGCGGGGAGGCGAGGAAGAGATAAGGTTCAGGGAGCTTGAACATATGGTTCAGTCTGAACTTGCCAAGGAGCGGGAGGTTTGAGAAATTGGGCTACGATGAGAAAGGGGCGGAAAATATACCTCTTGATGAGCTCAAGAGGAGACAGTTAGAGTGTGCAAAGAGGGTCATAGCAAAGGACGATTTTGAGTGTGTAGAGACAGTGGGAGGTATGGACCTTACCTTTGAACACATAAATAAGAACCCTACACGGGCCTGGGCAAGCCTGGTAGTTATAGACATAAAGAGTCTTAAACCTATATACAACCTGGTAGTAGAGGATACGGTTTCTTTTCCCTATATTCCTACCTTCTTAGCCTTCAGGGAAATGCCCTTGCTTCTCAAACTCTACGAAAAAGCAAAGATAAAACCGGACGTATTCTTCATAGATGGCCAGGGATTGGCGCACCCGAGGGGTTGCGGTATAGCTTCCCATTTTGGTGTAGAAACCGGAGAAGTAAGCGTAGGCGTTGCCAAGACCAAGCTATTCGGATATTATAAAGAGCCCGAAGCCAGTAGGGGTAGTATGTCTTACCTGCGTTATAAGGGCAAGATAGTAGGGGCTGTGGTGCGAACAAAAGACAACGTTGCTCCGGTTTTTGTCTCGGTAGGTCACAGGATAAGTCTTAAAAGCTCTATAGAGCTTGTTCTGAAAACCTCAAAGTTCAGAATTCCCGAACCGACGCGTTTGGCTCACAACCTGTTGCAGAAAGTTAGGAAAAGTCAGCTGTTCTGATGCAAATTAAGGAATTTAGAATATATTAATATTCTAAAACCAAGAGGAGGTTAGAGCATGCTGTTAGGACTGGACGTGAGAACGCAGATAAAGGACATATTTGAAAAGGAGTTTAAAGAGCCGGTAACGGTGCGAGTGTTCTCTCAAGCTATAGGTTGTGAGAGCTGTCAGACCGCGGAGGAGCTTCTAAAAGAGCTTGTGGAGGTAGTTGGAGAAGACAGGCTCAGATACGAGGTTCATACCCCTGTTCTGGAAAAAGAGCTTGCGCAGAAGTATGGTGTTGACAGGATACCCACTATAGTTATAGAAGGGGAAAAGGACTACGGTATAAGGTATATAGGACTGCCTGCGGGACTTGAGTTCAGCACCTTGGTTCAGGGAATACTTCAGGTGTCCAAGAGAAAGCCCAACCTCTCGGAAAAGACTCTGGAGCTGGTGAAACAGGTAGACATACCCATAGAGATAATGGTTTTTGTGACCACCTCCTGCGGATACTGTCCCGCCGCAGCGGTGATGGCTTACAACTTTGCCTTAGCAAGTGACTACATAACCGCGAAAGTGATAGATGCATCTGAAAATCAGGACCTGGCGGAGAAGTTTCAGGTGGTAGGTGTCCCTAAGGTTGTTCTTAACAACGGGGTAGCGGAATTTGTGGGGGCTCAGCCCGAAAACGCTTTCCTTGGATATATAATAGCTACCTACGAAAAGCTAAAAAAGGAAGGGCAAGGTTGATAGAGCTTGAAAAGAAACCCCTTACGGAGATGGTAGCTCCCGTGGTGGAAGTAATTGAGGAAACGCCTACGACGCGGACCCTCGTTTTCGATATATCTTCCTATGACTTTGATTTCTACCCCGGTCAGTATGTTATGCTCAAGGTCCCCTACCCACCCACGGGAGAGGAACTAAAAAGAGCTTACTCCATAGCCTCCAGCCCTCTTACTAAGAACAGACTTGAGCTTACGGTAAAGCGCATGGAGGGAGGCAAGGCATCGGTTATCTTGACGACTCAAACCAGAGTAGGTGACCGCTTCTTTATAAAGGGGCCATACGGTAGGTTCTTCTGGACTGAGGATATGTCAGATAAGGTAGTTCTGCTTGGTGCAGGAAGCGGTGTTGTTCCCCTTATGTCTATACTCAGATATATAAGGGACAAAAGCTTGAGAGAGGTAAAGGCAACCCTGTTGGTCTCTTACATATCCTACGAGGAAATAATCTACAGAGATGAACTGGCTACCCTTTCGGAGCTTCCTAATATCAACGTTAAGATAACACTTACAAGGAGTGCACCTCAGAATTGGAAGGGACTTAGGGGCAGGATAAACAGGGATATGCTCCTTAGCCAAGTGCGGGAATTGGAAGGAAGCCTCTTTTACCTGTGCGGTCCTCCCAAGTTCGTTGAAGACATGAAAGATATGCTCATTGAGTTAGGCGTGAGCGGGGAGCAAATAAAGACAGAAAAATACGGCTAAGATAGGCTCTCGAGAATCTCTAAGTTTCTCAAAGCTCTAAGACTTGAGCCCTCCCTTTTCCTTCCTTCCATAAAGTCCTTTACCATGTTCCTTAGCTTGTCTCCTGCAGGTTTCTTTATAACCTTTCCGTTCAGGTGAAGCTCCTCCCGAAGAAGGTCCATAACGACCTTCCCCCTGTCTGTTACGAGTGTCCACTGCCTCCTTACATCTTCCTCAAACTCCCAGGCTACTTTAAGTTCAAAGGGTATGCCTCCCGCAGTTCCTACCAAGCTCCACACCTTGCCTTTATTCAAACCTTCGGGCTTGACTTCTCCAAATAGGAACTGAAGCAGATACAGGTCGTGCCATGCTAAATCCCATAAAGGATTTATGTAGCCTCTGCCTCTGTTGAGCCTCTCTATCAGAATCTTGTCCACTTTGATATCCCTCGGAAGGTTCCTGACAGGAAAAGAGTAGAGCTCTATCTCGGAGACCTCAAGGTTCTCGTTGTCCACTATTAGCCTGAACTCCCCGCTCGTGGATGCGGGCGGTTTTTCCAAAAGGACAGGTATACCCTCTGACAGAAACTTCTGAGCTATCTCAACGTGGTGCTTAGGGTCCACCGCTACTATAACCCTGTTTACATCTTCCTTAACGTCCCCAAAGTGGCAGTAGAAAGGATACCTATGGACGTTCTTGTAGGGGTCTATATCGCACAGCACAGGCAGTGTCTGAAGCTCTTCGAGCTTTGCCAGATACTTCATTCCCATGTTTCCCAAACCTACGAGCAGGACGTGCATAGCTTCACCTGTATACCTTGGTGCCGGAGGCGGGAGTCGAACCCGCACGCCCTTGCGGGCAGAGGATTTTGAATCC
>CAYSNS010000203.1:0-3300 GCA_964432395.1 uncultured Aquifex sp.
TATTCCCGTTGATTTGGGTATAACGCCCGGTAGCGGTCCGGGACATCTGGGACTTTTCGGTTACGAACCCACCCGGTATGAGATAGGAAGAGGAATTCTTGAGGCTCTCGGTCTGGGTCTTGAGGTGGGGGAAAGGGACATAGCCATAAGGGGAAACTACGCAACGGTGGAGTATGTGGATGGTAGCCCCATAGTAAGGGACAGGAGAGCGGGCAGAATCCCTACCGAAGAGAACAGGAGAATAACCGAAAAGCTTCAGGAAGCGGTAAAGGAGAGAGATGTGGTTGAGGCAATCCTCGCACCCTGTATGGAACACAGAACCGCTATAGTCTTGCGTTTCCCAGAGCCATTGCCAGAAGGCAGTGACAGGATAAACGACACAGACCCCCAGCAGACGGGCAGACCTCCCTTAGAACCCGTAGGACAAACGCCCCAGACTCAGAGGGTCGCACAGGTGGTTAAAAAGTTCATCGATAAAGTTGCGCAGGTCCTCAGAGATGAGCCAAAGGCTAACTATATGCTTCTGAGGGGCTTTGCTCAGAAACCTAATATCCCTACCATGGAGGAGCGCTTCGGTCTTAAAGCGTGCTGTGTTGCGGTCTATCCTATGTATAAAGGGCTTGCCAGCCTGGTAGGTATGGATGTGGTTGAGTTCGAAGGAGGAGACCTAAAAAGCCAGATAGATACGGTAAAAAAAGTTATAGAAAGCTACGACTTTATCTTTGTCCATATAAAGAAGACCGACTCTTACGGCGAGGATGGAAACTGGGAGGGAAAGATATCAGTTATTGAAGACTTTGATAGGCACCTGCCTCTCTTTCTGGAGCTAAAGCCTAACGTGCTGGCTATAACCGGAGACCACTCCACGCCTTCGGTATTGAAGGGCCATTCGTGGCATCCCGTTCCGCTCCTAATACACTCACCCTATGTCCTGGGGGGAACGTCCGAGAGATTTACGGAAAGAGAGTGTCTGAAAGGTGAACTGGGAACAATTCCCGCTCACAAGATTATCAACCTGCTCCTTGCAAACGCTCTCAGACTAAAGAAATTCGGGGCTTAAAAAAAAATAGGGGGTAGAGTTATGAAAAAACTGCTCGGTTTGGGACTGAGTGCCTCACTAATTACCGCCACGGCCTTTGCGGGTGGCTACAAGATACCAGAGCAGTCCATTCGTTCCACTGCTACATCAGGAGCTTACTTCTCTTCTTCAAGCTCTGCGGACAGCGCTTACTACAACCCCGCCAACATGAGCTTTATGAAGGACGGTTGGGGACTGGAAGTAGGGCTAAGGTATATAGTTCTTCCACCTATAAAATTTCAGGGGCTAATATACGACAGGGTTTCCTCATCCTACGTGCCATTAAGGGCTTCCTCCAGCAGGGAAACTTTCATAGTCCCTTACTTCCACTACGTAAGCCCCAAGATGGGGAACCTGAGATTGGGTTTTTCCTTCACCACTCCGGGAGGCCTATCCAAAAGCTGGGAAGGTAGCCTGGCACAAGCTTACGCTAAGAGGTTTCACCTTGAGATTTACGAAACGAGCCTATCCGCATCCTACCTTCTGACCGAGCACATATCAGTAGGCGGAGGACTCAGGGCGGTCTTTTCCAGGGGCGAGGTTGAGTTCGCTCATCCATCGGGAGCCTATACGGTATCTATGGACGGAGACACGGATATATTACCCGGATACTTTCTGTCCGTTTCCATCAGACCCATACCTGAGCTCACTATATCTACCCTATACAGGTCAAAGGTGGACCTGAAGATAAAGGGCGATGCTCAGGGCTACCTTGTGTTGCCGGGGCCGACCCTGTATCCATTCTCCACCACAGGAAAGGTTAAAGTTCCCCTTCCCGCGGAGTGGAGGCTGGGAGCGTCATACCGAATTGGAAACACTACCGTTGAACTGACCTACGAAAGGACCTTCTGGTCTTCCTACAAAAGGCTGAACTTTGACTTTAGCGACAGCGTAGTTGAAGGAGCCTTTGGAACTCCCCAGCCCAAAAACTGGGACGATACAAACACATACAGGCTCAGCTTGACTCACAACTTTGGGGAAAAGTTTACGGGTATGCTGGGTATAGCCTACGACGAGACACCTATTCCTGAAAGGACCTTGGGCTTTGAGCTTCCGGCTTCAGATGGATGGATTCTTTCCTTGGGAGGTATATACAGACCTCAGAGCAACGTAGAAATCGGACTTGCCTACCTGCTCTTTCTCAAAAAGGACAGGAGCGTCAACAATACCCTTGTCAAAGGCAAGTTCTCGGACATTTCCGCTCATATGCTCACGCTGTCCATAGCTTACGGTTTCTGAGGAACGGTTATGGAGTATAGATACAGCAACCTTTATGAGGTTATTGAGGCTAACACATCAAAGTATCCCCGTAAGGTAATCCTGTTCGAAGACAAGGTAAAGGTCAGGTGGAAAGAGCTGAAACACTACGTTGACTCCTTTGCACGCTATCTGGAGCTCGTGGGAGTTAGAAAAGGTGAAAACGTGGCCCTCCTTATGTCCAACTCAAAGGAGTTCATAATAGCTTTCCTCGCTATAGGCAAGCTGGGAGCGGTGCCTATACCCCTGAACACCTTTCTAAAAAGGGCGGAGCTTGAATACATACTCAACGACTGCGAAGCCCGTATCATGATAAGTCAAGGTAAGTTTGCAGAGCTACTTGAGGGTATAGAGAATACTACGAAGGTAGAGAAGTTCATATGGGCGGAGGAGCCTCCTGCTCTCAATGAAAGGAACCTCAGCTTTGAAGAGGGCTTAACCATAGAAGATTACGAGCACATAAAGCCCCAGGCAGGGCTTGAAGACCTTGCTGTCTTACTCTACACTTCCGGCACCACGGGAAAGCCCAAGGGAGTTATGCTGACCTACAGGAACATACTTTCGAACATACAGAGCATTACTAAGGTATTTAATATACGACCGAAAGACAGGTTCATAGTTTACCTACCTATGTTTCACGCATTTACCTTAACCGCTACCGTTCTACTTCCCCTGTATACCGCAAGCCCAATAGTTATAGTCAAATCGGTCTTGCCCTTCTCAAATGTTCTGAAGCAGACACTTCTGAGGAGAGTAAGTGTGTTTATGGGAGTTCCCGAGGTGTTCAACGCACTCTCAAAGGCGAAGCTACCCTGGTATTTTATGTGGTTCAACAGGATACGTTACTTCGTTTCAGGCGGTGCACCCCTTTCACAGGATACCCTTGAAAGGATGAAGAAGAAGTTCAAAAGGGCGGTCCTTCTGGAAGGATACGGCCTAAGCGAGTGCTCTCCCGTCGTGTCCGT